>NZ_BAABDS010000018.1:0-669 GCF_039539745.1 Oceanisphaera sediminis | reverse complement strand
TCTGTTGAGTGTTCACACAGTTTGCTTGATATGAAAGAGTGACTTATCGCATGAGTGAAAGCTGATGCGATTTAGTGACGCTGACTAGTTGCGTTTAGCGGCAATCAGCATCATTAAACAGGTTTGGGTCTGTCGTTCAGTTGGTTAGCACCCCACTTCCCTTGAATAGAAAGTAGGGTGAGGTCGACTAACAGCAAACCACAACAGGTTTGGGTCTGTAGCTCAGTTGGTTAGAGCGCACCCCTGATAAGGGTGAGGTCGGTGGTTCAAATCCACCCAGACCCACCAAATCAATCTCCTACGTCGTCATAAGACTCGTCGTTTAGCAGGCTAAACGTCCTCGCCTTATTCCTTGTATTAGAATGATTTGGTGACTGGCTAAACATTGTGTAAGCAATGCAGAGCTAAATAAAGCTAAGAACTAAATGGGGCTATAGCTCAGCTGGGAGAGCGCCTGCCTTGCACGCAGGAGGTCTGCGGTTCGATCCCGCATAGCTCCACCATTTAGCGCCCTGTATTTACCTGAATCAAAGAATTCAAAGTCATATATTGCTTACTTTACATAGCAATCTATCACTTTGACTTTTTCGAAGTCACGCTCTTTAACAATCTGGAAAGCTGATAGAAATAATTTGTAGTTCTTGATACGCAAGTGTCTTGGAACTTCTT
>NZ_BAABDS010000017.1:0-835 GCF_039539745.1 Oceanisphaera sediminis | reverse complement strand
TCTGTTGAGTGTTCACACAGTTTGCTTGATATGAAAGAGTGACTTATCGCATGAGTGAAAGCTGATGCGATTTGGTGACGCCGGTTGTTGCTATCAGCAATAAATATGCGCCACCAAACAGGTTTGGGTCTGTAGCTCAGTTGGTTAGAGCGCACCCCTGATAAGGGTGAGGTCGGTGGTTCAAATCCACCCAGACCCACCAAATCTTGTCGATACAGCGTCATGAGCATCGTCGTTTAGCAGGCTAAACGTCCTCAGCTCATTCCTCGTCTTGCCGTCGATTTGGTGTTTAGCTAAACATTATACCAATAGTGTGAAACTAAAATGAAAGCTAAGAACTAAATGGGGCTATAGCTCAGCTGGGAGAGCGCCTGCCTTGCACGCAGGAGGTCTGCGGTTCGATCCCGCATAGCTCCACCATTTAGCGCCCTGTATCTACCTGAGTCAAAGAATTCAAAATCATATATTGCATCGCAATCTATCACTTTGACTTTTTCGAAGTCACGCTCTTTAACAATCTGGAAAGCTGATAGAAATAATTTGTAGTTCTTGATACGCAAGTGTCTTGGAACTTCTTGGCGAAATATGTTGTAAGCATCAGTCACTGATGCAAACAACCCCGCTAAAGAACTTTATTTTTTATGAGTGAATTCGACGCGGATGCAAGGCGTTGCGAGACGGAGTCACTGAGCATAGTTCACTATGTGATGGGACGAAGTCGAGTAACAACGCAGCAGGCGCTAAGAATTAACCATAAAAAGAGACTTCTTGGGGTTGTATGGTTAAGTGACTAAGCGTGCACGGTGGATGCCTTGGCAGTCAGAGGCGATGAAGG
>NZ_BAABDS010000016.1:0-517 GCF_039539745.1 Oceanisphaera sediminis | reverse complement strand
CCACTGGCGCCGTGCGGGATCGTAGTAGCCTGCCGGGATCATGACATGCAGATGAGGATGCAGATCTCGTCGTCGGCTGTGGGTATGTAGTACCGCGGTAAAGCCGCTGCGACCCCCATGGCGACGCTGGGCGAAGTCCTTGAGTAGCGAGGCGGCAACCGAGAACATGATGCGGTACAGCGCTTTGGGTTGCGCACGGGCGAGGCAGCGCAGTTCGGCCGGTAAGGTAAAGGTGATCATGAAGTAATGAACCGGCAGTAACTTGGCCTGCTGACGGGCGAGCCAAGTGGCGCTGGTTCGGTGTTGGCACTGCGGGCAGAGCCGATGCCCGCACGAGAGCGGGGATTGGTCGTGATGATGGCAATGTCGGCAGTACCACTGCGACCAGCCGGCGGCCTCGGTTTGACAGCACTCCATCGCCGCGATCGCTCGTTTCATGTCGGGCGACACCGGCGCGTGGCTGGCCGTCATCAACGCATCATGGTGCGCACGCAGCAGCGAGATAAAAGTACTCATG
>NZ_BAABDS010000015.1:0-127451 GCF_039539745.1 Oceanisphaera sediminis | reverse complement strand
AAAAGAGAAAATCTACCATGTCTGCCTATTTTTTTGGGGATCCCTCAGCGCCTTCGCGGGAATGACAAGAGAGGGTGCGCGGGAATGACAAAGGAAGACGCAGGAATGGCAAGAGAGAGCCTGCGGAATGACAAGAGAGGGCCTGCGGAATGGTGACAGAACCATACCTGTCAGGCGGCATTACCTAACCCGTTTCATTCACCCTACTCAACTGCGACTGACGTCGTTTGATGCGGGACGCCAGCAGGGAGTCGAACAGCATCTGCAAAAAATGAAACAGAATGCAGCTGACCACCGCCGCCCCGCTGGTGGAGCCCAGCCCCACCAGCACGCTCACCGCCACCGGCATGGTTTTCTGGGACGCGGTAAACATCAGCGCCCGCCGCTCCGCCAGTGCCAGCCGCAACAGCCGACCACTCAACACACATAACAGCACCAGCGCCAGATGCAGCAGCAGCGACCAGACCGACAACTCGAGCAAGGCGCTGGCCGACAGCTGATACAGCGCCTGCCCGCTGGCCGACAGGGTCACCCAGGAGGTAACAATCACGCTCAGGGTGGAGACCTGCCCCAGCCAGGACAGGCTCCCCAGCGCCGGGCGCCACTGTCGCAACAGCAGGCCGACGATAAAGGGCAGCAACACTATTTTGAGCAGGGTCAGCAGCATGGGCCAGGGCGAGAGTGCCAGTTCGCCCCCCACCAGCAGGCTGAGCATGAAGGGAATGGTGGCGATACCGAGGAAGTTCAGCCCCAGGGTCAGGAACAGCGACCAGCTGGCCTTGCCCCCGGTAATGCGGGTCAGCACCACGCAGGACGACAGGGTCGGCGGCACCATCGACATCACCAGCAAGCCCAGACGCAGGCTGTCGTCCAGCCCGCCGAAGGCATACACCAGCCAGCCCAGCAGCGGCGACAGCAACAGGCTGATCAACGCGCCACTCAACAGGGTACGGCCAAAGCCCGGCTCCGGCCGCAACTGCTGCAGCGAGGTTTGCAGGCCGTTCATCAGGAAGATCAGCGCCACCAGCCAGGGCAGCAGCCCCAGCTGATTCAGCCAGATGCCGGGGGCCGGCAATAACAGGGCGGCGCCGAAGGCCAGACACAACCCCAACGGGAATAACCAGACGATGATGCGACTCCCTAGCCCAGGCTCACCCGGGCTTCGCCGATACCGGGGAAGACCACTTCCACCTCGGTACCCGGCTCGACGAAGATCATGCCGGTCCAGGTGCCGGCGGTGATCAAATCGCCCTTCTGCAGACCGCCGTTGCGCGCCACCAGATGATTGACCGCTTCGGTCAGGATCAGGGTGGGATCGCCCAGCGGATGACCGCCAATCTTGTTGGCCTGCTCATCACCGTTGAAGCGCAGTATCACCGGCTGCTTGGCGAGATCCATGTTCTGCCAGTCGGTCACGCCGCTGCCCACGACCAGGGCGCCGTTGATCTGGTTGTCGGCAAGCCGCCACAGGTCGCCGGCCTGCTGCCAGTCCTGCAGCCGGGTATCCACCAGCTCTATGGTCACGCACAGCTCGCCGATGGCGTCTTTGATTTCTGCTTCTGAATACAGAACGGCTCTAGGCTCGAGAGAGCGGCCCAAACGAAACGCCAGTTCGCCCTCGATGCCGATCATGTGAAAGGCGGAAGTGTCGACCCGGGCGCCGCTGTCATGAACCCGCTGGGGAGGAATGGGCGCGCTGTAGGGGGTAACACCCGGCCGGGGCGCTCCTACCTTCCAGCTGGAGGTACGCAGCCCCTCATCAAGCCAGAGCTTGCGGGCCAGCCCGTCCTGAATGGCATAGGCCTCCGCTACCGTCTGCGGCGTACAGCACGCCGGCAGCGCCTCGAACTGGTCCGCCGCCTCATAGGCCCCGTGCAGCAGGGTGATGGCGTCGGTCACGCCGGTGTTTACTGTGGTCATTGATTGTTCTCCATGTGTTGATTGCTTTCCATGCGGTTAAGTAATATTTCATAACTGATGTGAGTTCTGTGGCTGGCTTGCCTTTGTCGTCACCCTCGCGAACGCGGGGGTCCAGTGCCTTTGCAGACAACCAGCTGCCTGACCGTTCTGCGCCGCAAATCCTGGATTCCCGCCTTCGCGGGAATGACAAGAAAGGGGCGCGGAATGACAAGAGAGGGTGCGTGGGAATGACACCAGAACCATGCCTGTTATGCCGCAATGCTTATCTCTGTGTATCGGGGGTATTCGCCGTTTCACCGGGCCATTGCCAGCCCGCTTGGGCTGCGGCTTCATACTCGGCCGCCAGCCGGAACAGCAGTTCATCGTCACCAAAGTTGCCCACCAGTTGAAAGCCGATGGGCAACCCCTCTCGAGCAGGTGCCGAGGGCAAATTGATGGCCGGGTGGCCGCAGGCATTGACCCAGCCGGTGTAGATGGCATGGCCACGGGGGCCGACTTCCCGGCCGTCGATTTCGGTGGGATAGCCCTGCTCCGCAGGCCAGGGCAGCGCCGCCGCCGACGGCGTCATGATCACGTCGACCTGATCGAAGGCCGCACTCACCCGACGACGAAAGGCATCGATATCATCAATGGCATTGAGGTAGCTCGCTGCGCCCATGTCCCGGCCCCGGGCCGCCTGGGTGCGGAATTTTTCCGCCGCCACCGGCTCGGCCTCGGGGTAGCGCTCGAACAGCGCCGCCACCGCCACCGCGCCCAGCATCGGCCAGAAGGCATCGACGAAGTCCAGGCTGAACGGCAACTCGCCCTCAATCACCTCGTGCCCCTGGGCCCGCAGCACGGCGGCGGCATCGGCGACACTGGCGGCAATGTGCGGGTCCAGCGGATTGTCGCCGAAGCGCGGCACATACAGAATGCGCAACCGCTCCGGCCGTGTGGTGCAGTCGACCCAGCCCTGGCTGACCCGCAGCGACTTGCGATCCCGGGCGTCTTCTCCGGCCATGATGTTGAACAGGGTGGCGGTATCGGCCACCGAGCGGCCGATGGGGCCGATGACTTCGAAGTCGAGCATGACCTGAGGCAGGCTGTTCACCCGGGCCACGGCGCCGATGGAAGGCTTGAAGCCGACCAGGCCGGTGTGCGAGGCAGGCCGGCGAATGGAGCCGCCGCCGTCGGTACCGATGGCAAGCGGTGCGAAGCCGGCGGCCACCGAGGCCACGCCGCCGCCGGTGGAACCGCCCGGTGTCAGGGCGGTATTCCAGGGGTTGCGGGTCACGCCGAACAGCGGATTGTCGGTATACCCTTCAAGGGTGAACTCGGGCACATTGGTCTTGCCCAGAATCACCATGCCGGCCCGGCGGCAACGGGCTACCGACAACTCATCGTGCTCGGCCGGTCGGTCGGCCAGCGCCTTGTTGCCCCAGGTGGTGGCCAGCCCGGCCACATTGAGGTTGTCCTTGATGGTCACCGGCACCCCGTCGAGCGGGCTCAGGGGGCGGCCTTGTTGCCAGCGTTGCGTGCTGGCCTCGGCCGCCGCCTCGGCCTCGGGGTTAAGGGCGATCAGCGCATTCAGCTCGGGATTGAGCGCACTAATGCGTGCATTACAGTCCTGCCAGACCGCAAGCGGGGTCAGGGTGCCGGCGGCAAAGGCCGCCGCCAGTTCGGTGGCGCCGAGGCGCCAGCCGGACTTCATCAACTCATCATGTTGGGCAGCCATAGGGCAATCTCCGGAAAGGCCATCAGTGACAGGGTAAACAACATCATGATCAGCATGAACGGCAGTACGCCCCACATGACATCCTGAATATTGCCGCCGTCTTTACGCACGCTCTGCACCACGAACAGGTTCATGCCTACCGGCGGTGTGATCAGCGCCAGCTCGCACATCAGTACCACGAACACGCCGTACCAGATGGGGTCCACGCCCAGGGCAGTCACAATCGGGTAGGTGATGGGAATGGTCAGCACCTGCATCGACAGCACGTCCATAAACATGCCCAGCGCCAGGTAGAACACCACCAGTACCAGCAGCAGGCCGGTGATACTCAGGCCGAACGAGGTCACCCAGTCGGTCAGCTCGTCCACCACCCCGGTCAGGCTGATGGTCAGGTTGAGCACGAAGGCGGCGGTGATGATCAGCAATATCATGCCGGTGATGCGGGCGGTCTGGATGAAGCTGTCCTGCAGGAACTTCATGTTCAACCGGCCTGCGCGCCAGGAGAAGAACAGCGCTGTCATGACCCCGAGGGCCGCCGATTCGGTGGCGGTGGCAATACCCATATATATACTGCCCATGACGATGCCGAACACTACCGCAGGCGGGATCAAAAAGCGGGACATGCGCAGCTTTTCACGCAGGGTAATCACCTCTTCGCGCTTGCCGCCCTTGCCCATGTTGGAAATGCCGATATACACCATGAACGACAGGCTGAGCAGAATACCCGGAATCAACCCGGCCATGAACAGCTTGCCGATGGAGTTGCTGGTTAAAGAGCCGTAGATCAGCATGTTGACACTGGGCGGAATAAGAATGCCCAGGGTGCCGCCCGCGGCCAGGCTGCCCAGCGACTGGCGCATGGAATACTGACGTTCGTTGAGTGAAGGTAACGCTACAGTGCCGATGGTGGCGGCGGTGGCCACAGAAGAGCCGGAGGTGGCGGCAAACAGCGCACAGGAGCCGATGTTGGTGTGCAACAGACCACCGGGCAGGCGCCCCAGCCAGGCCGCCATCGCCAGATACATCTTGTCGGCGATACCGCTGCGCAACAGCAGTTCACCCAGCATGATAAACAGCGGAATGGCGGTCAGAATCGCCTCGTTGTGTACGCTCCAGACCACGGAGCCGATAGAGTCGACGAACGGCATGCCGAACACCATGACCCCGCCAATCACCCCGATCAAGGCCATGCTGACGGCGATAGGCATGCCCAGCAGCAAGAGTCCCAGCATGGCGAAAAAGCCGACAAATACTACGGATAAGCTCATTGGGTTCCCTCCCTGACCGGCTGCGCGGAGATGCTCGCGGATAACGATGCCTCTTCGACGGTGCCGCTTGCCTGCTGACGGTGTTTAAAATCGTCCAGTTCTTCTTTCAGCTCTTCACTGACGCCCTTGGGGTGAAACTCTTCATTGAGTTGAGCGCTGCGGCCGCTGAGCAACAACCAGGTTGCCCGCAGACCATAGATGGCAGCGGTAAAGGCAAACACGGTGAGACCGGCTAGCCAGAGGCCCTGAGGATACTTGAGCGGGGTGGCCCAGGGCGTTTGCGCCGTGCTGCCGTAGTCCAGGGTTTCCAGCACGATTTGCAGGCAGACCCAGAACAGAAAAATCCCGAACAACGCCATCAAGGTAGCCGATAGCCAGTTGAACAGGGTCTGTAATGATTTGGGAAACTTCTCGTGAAAGATGTCGATGCGCATATGGGCGCGGCCCAGCAGTGCCAGGGTAAAAGACAGGGTCGCCCCCACCGCCAGGGCGTAACCGCCCAGCTCATCCACCCCCTGCAACGACACGTTGAAAAACTTGCGCAGCAGGGTTTCGGTCACTACCAGCACAGACAGCAGGAGGAAGATTCCCCCAAACACCATGCTGGCCATATATTCAATTCGTTTCATCAGATACCTCCTTGTCACCACATGAAAAGCGGGGGGCTGGCCCCCGCTGTTTATATGGTTTTACATGCCGGCAATGGCGCCGACATCGCGCTTCCAGTCGCTGGCACATTCGGGGTTGGTCTTGTTACAGACTTCCGCCCAGGTGGGGAAAGACACTTCTTTCACCGTGTTGGCGACAATGCTCAGGTCCTTCTCGGTCACCGGCACTTCGACCAGGTCGAACTTGGTGCCGGTGGTGCAGGGCTCGCCGCCGACATTACAGCGTCCGGCATCCTCGAACAGCTCTTCGGAGTAGGTCCAGATTTCATCGATCAGGCCGTCGAAGGCGCTCTGCAGCGTGACTTGCTGATCCGGCGTCAGCTTGTTCCAGGCCTTGAGGTTGATGCCATAACCATTGAGTGCCATCTGAAAGCCCAGCGGCAGCACATGGGTGGTCACCTCGGGCCAGCCGGCGGAGTTGGCCGAGCTGGGGCCGGTAATGGCGCACTCGATTACGCCCAGCGCCAGACTCTGATGCACGTCGCCGAAGCCGATGGGCACCGGAATGCCACCTACCGATTCGACAAACTGGGCCAGGTTCTGGTCATAGACCCGCACCTTCAGACCCTTGACATCCTCCAGGCTCTCGATCGGATGGTTACAGAACATCACCTGCGGGCCGAAGGGCCAGACGCCCAGCAGCTTGGTGTTGAAACGCTCCTGCAGCCGCTTGTCTACCGTTTCCTTGTAGGCATCGGCCACCTGGCGACCCTGAGCGAAGTCCGGGCTCAGCCCCACCAGATCCAGACCGAGAATGGTTGGCTCGTCGCGGGAGATCTGCGACATGCGCAGCGAGACCAGATCGAACATGCCCGACTTGAGTACCCGCAGCTGTTCCACGTCCTTGATACCCGTAGTGTCCAGCGGCTTGTAGTTCACCTTGAGCGGCAGGCCGGTTTTCTCGGCCAGGGTTTCGAAGAACGGCTGTTCCTTGTTTTTCTGAATCAGCCCGGTGGCCAGCGGCTGGCCGATCACCTTCAGCTTGATGGTGTCTTCCGCCATGGCGGGGCTGGCCGATACCGCGGCACAGACCAATGCAGAGAGCAGCAGTTTTTTCATCTTGGAACTCCTTCCTTGAACACAAACATAATGTGCGCATCATGCGCAGCATGGCGTCGGTGGGGTCGCCACCGACGCCCGTTATCAGGCGCCGGTGTCGGACAGGTAGGCCATGGCCGCCTGTACACCCCCGCTCTGATGCGGTACCCCGGCACAGGCCAGGCCCATCTCGACACCACTCAGGGTACCGAGCAGGGTCAAATCGTTGATGTCCCCCAGATGACCGATGCGGAACACCCGCCCCTTGAGCTTGCCCAGACCCGCACCCAGCGACATGTCGAAGCGATCCAGAATCACCTTGCGCAACTGGTCGGCGTCCTGGCCCTCGGGCAGCAGCACAGTCGTCAGCACCGGGCTGTGCTCCTGCTCGTTGAGGCACAGCACTTCCAGGCCCCAGGCGCGCACCGCACGACGGGTGGCCTCGGCGTGACGCTGGTGGCGGGCCAATACCTGCTCCAGACCTTCTTCTTCCAGCATGCCGATGGCTTCCTTCAGGCCGTACAGCAGGTTGGTGGCGGGGGTATAGGGGAAATAGCCGGTGGCATTGCTGGCCAGCATCGGCTGCCAGTCCCAGTAGGACTTGGGCAAGGTAGCCTGCTCGGCGGCCTTGAGCGCCTTGTCGCTCAGGGCGTTGAAGCTGATGCCCGGCGGCAGCATCAGGCCCTTCTGAGAGCCGGACACGGTGACGTCCACGCCCCACTCGTCGTGGCGGTAATCGGCGGAAGCCAGCCCGGAGATGGTGTCGACCATGAACAGCGCCGGATGCCGGGTACCGTCGATGGCCTGGCGTACCTCGGCAATCCGGCTGGTCACCCCGGTGGAGGTTTCGTTGTGCACCACACACACCGCCTTGATCTGGCGATCGGTATCGGCCTGCAAACGCGCGGCAATGGCCTCTGGATCGGCACCGTGGCGCCAGTCACCGGGAATGAATTCCACCTCCAGTCCCAGCTTGGTGGCCAGTTCGTGCCACAGGGTGGCGAATTGGCCGGTTTCGCACATCAGCACCTTGTCGCCGGCGCTCAGGGTGTTGACCAGCGCCGCCTCCCAGGCACCGGTGCCCGAGGCCGGGTAGATCACCACCGGGCTCTCGGTCTTGAACATCCGCTTGATGCCGGCCAGCACCTCCTTGCCCAGCTCGGCAAACTCCGGCCCTCTATGATCGATGGTCGGATAATCCATGGCGCGCAGAATGCGGTCCGGCACCGGTGACGGGCCGGGGATCTGCAGAAAATGACGACCACTTTTATATGACATGACTCACTCCTTTGATGGACTTGCTGTAATGGGGGAAATCCCCTTTCCTTGATACATTCAGCCTTGCTGCCTTCAACCTTGCTTCATTCAACCTTGCTTACGTCAGCCGGGCACTGTCGGCCCCGCCTTCGATAGCTCGAGTCTGGCCAGGCCGCAGGCCTGGGTAACGGCACAGGCCATGCCGTCGAGCAGCGGCACCGCTACCCGGCCCTGCAGCCGGCGATGCAGGCCGGCGACCACGGCGCCGACCAGAATCACGCACTCGGCGCCGCCCTCGACCAGCCGGTCGCAGGCCTCGATCAACGCGGCATCAAACTGTTCCGGCGCCGCGTGTACCGCCAGTGCATCGGCGGCAATGGCCTCGATACCGGCCAGGCGGGTTGCCAGACCATGTCGTTCCACCAGCTCTCGATACAGCGGCACCGTCTTCGGCCCCATCACCACCAGACCGTAGCGACCACCGACCATGCAGGCAGTCAGCAGGCTCGCCTCCAGCAGGCCGACCACCGGCACATTCAGTGCCTCGCGCAGGGCCCACAGGCCGGTATCCAGCGATACGCCGACCACTACGGCGTCACAGCCATCGGCCTGCTCTGCCAGATGGGCTTCAACCGCCTCGATACAGGCATGCTCGGCAATGGCGCAATCGCGGCGCGTCTGGATCACCGCCGCGCCAAAGCTGCCGGTGGCGGTGCTCAGTTGCCAGCCGGCCGGCAGCGCCAACCGGGCTTCGATTGCCAGCTTTTCGGTGATGTTCTGGCTGGTGTTGGCGTTGACGAGAAGCAGTCGCATCGGCTTACCCTCTGACCTTGGGCTTGGCCATGTCCGGCTTGCCGCAGGGCAGAAAACGCCCCTGCCCGGCCCGGCCCGGCACCTCGCCGTCATTCCAGACCAGCTCGCCGCGACTCAGGGTCATGATTGGCCAGCCGGTGACGGTGCGACCTTCATAGGGGGTGTAATCCACGTCGTGATGCAGCATTTCGTTGCGAATGGTGACTTCCCGCCTGGGATCCCACAGCGCGATATCCGCATCGGCGCCGATGGCGATGGTGCCCTTGCGCGGATACAGGCCGTAGAGCTTGGCCGGGTTGGTGGAAGTCAGCTCGACAAACTTGTTGAGGCTGATGCGGCCGGTGTTGACCCCTTCCGAGAACAGCAGCGGCAACCGGGTTTCCAGGCCGGGAATGCCGTTGGGAATATAGGGGAAGTCCACTTCTTCGCCGTTCGGCTTCTTGCCCTGGGGGTCTTCGTAACGAAACGGCGCATGATCCGAAGAGAAAATGGTGAACAGACCGTCGTCCAGGCCATCCCAAATCACCTGCTGATTGGACTGATCCCGTGGTGGCGGGCTGCATACACATTTGGCGCCTTCGTAGCCGTCCAGCCCCAGATCCTCGGCGGTAAGAAACAGATACTGGGGGCAGGTTTCCGCATAGATGCTGATGCCGTGGCTTCGCGCCCAGCGAA
The DNA here is from genome assembly GCF_039539745.1 of Oceanisphaera sediminis. NCBI lineage: Bacteria > Pseudomonadati > Pseudomonadota > Gammaproteobacteria > Aeromonadales > Aeromonadaceae > Oceanisphaera > Oceanisphaera sediminis. The sequence goes on along the minus strand of NZ_BAABDS010000015.1, from coordinate 118,098 downwards.
TTTGCTCCACCGCCTCGGCGCCGGATACATGCACCACAAGAATGGGCACGTCCACCAGCTCCGACAGGGCAATGGCCCTGTGGGTCGCTTCCCGCTCCACCAGCATGGGGCGAGAGGCCGCATGATACTTGGGCGCTGTGTGGCCGGCATCGAGCAGGCGTTTGGTCAGCCAGCCGATGCAGTCGGCGTTTTCCGCATGAATCATCGCCATGGCGCCTTCGGCCCGGGCCAGCGCCAGCACGTCGAGGATCTGGCCGTCGTTGAGCTTGAGATCGTCGTAGGTCATGTAAATCTTGAAGGAGGTGCAGCCCTGGCGGATCAGCTCCGGCAGCTCTTCCTTGAGCACGGTTTCGGTGGGGTCGGTAACAATCAGGTGAAAGGCATAATCGACCACCGCCTTGCCCTCGGCACGGCGGTGATAATCTTCTACCGCCGCCTTCAGCGACTGGCCTTTTTCCTGGGCCGCGAAGGGCATCACGGTGGTGGTGCCACCACAGGCGGCAGAGCGGGTGCCGGTATAAAAATCATCGGCCATGCGCAGCCCTTCCGGCATCGGTTGATCCAGATGGCAGTGCGCATCTACCCCGCCCGGCAACACCCACAAGCCCTTGGCATCGATTTCCTGCTTGCCCGGGCCTATGTTCTCGCCCATGGCCACGATGCGGCCGTCTCTGATGGCCAGATCACAGTCGGTGATGTCGGCGGCGGTCGCGATGCGACCATTGCGGATGACCAGATCGAATTCAGACATATCCCTTCCTCTTTCGTCACCCTCGCGAAGGCGGGGGTCCAGTGTTTGCCGTTTTCCTGTCCACTGCCGGAGCAGGTAAAATTGAATATATAATTATATATTCGTAATTAAACATTGCGAGGGTGGTTATTCAATCGAAAACAGGGGTAAATGTGATCTGTATCACTTTAAATGTGAATTTATAGTTAACAGTTGGTTTTTATATTGAAAACAAAGTGAGAAGGGATGTTCGGGAGGGAAGTAAACAACACAGCAGAGGCAATACCGCAGAGTGGCGGTAATGCCAATCTGTAAAACTAACTGGTCTGTTTAGCTGCCCTGTAAAGGTCGAACGAAGGGTTCTACTCCACCGACACGCTGCAAGCACCTCCATGTGGCGCTCAGCACATGACGTCCTGTCATGTGATGGTCGCTGGAGTAGAACCCTTCATCCGCCCCAATGCTACGGCGTCGCCTGTGGGAGCGCCCTGCAGACAACGCGGTGCTTAAGGAGAGGCAATAGAGATCGGCTCCCCCGACCGTGAAATGCCAGAGCCGGAAAATGCTCTGGAATTCCCGCCCTCCCTGGCGGTCAGATGGCATTTCCCGAGCCCGTAAGTAATATCTCATAACTGATGTGGATACTGGGGCTAGCTTTTCTTTCTCGTCACCCTCGCGAAGGCGGGGGTCCAGTGTCTTTGCAGGAGAAGCGCAGGCTGACAAATCTGCGCCACAGGCCCTGGATTCCCGCCTTCGCGGGAATGACAAAAGAGGACATGCGGGAATGATGATAGAACCACACCTGTTATGCAGCATTACTTATGGGGCAGCTTGCTGCCGTGTCGTGGGAGGCGGCTGTGTAGCCTCTGCTCTCAGATTTAAAGTAATGATCAGATCTTTCTTCAGATTGGTATAACAGAAGAAAACGGATTGGCAGGGTTCACAACCGGCGGTGGCCCGCCGTGATTCGGGGATATGGGGGAAGACAGATTGCTGGTGGGATCCTGGCTGGCCGCAGACGCGGTCAGCCGACCTTTTGTTGCTGTTCCAGCTCTTTGACCACGGTTTCGCCGGTATGCATCACATGCTCGGCCAGAATGCGGCCGGCTCTGTCGCCATCGCGTGCCAGCAGGGCGTCGAGCAGGGCTTTGTGCTCACCGACGGATTCGTCCCAACGATGTTGCATGCCGATGGCCAGATAGCGCCCGCGACTGACCCGGTTCATCAGCTGATGGTGCAGCTGGGTCAGGCTCTCGTTGTTCGCCAGCTCGATGATCAGGCGGTGAATATGCTGATTGATCTCGAAATACTCGTGACGATCCTGGGCCTGATGGTGGTGTTCCAGCTTTTCCTGCAACTGGCTCAGCCGGGTAAGGTCGCTCTCGCTGGCCTTGATGGCGGTCAGCTCGGCCGCTCGCCGTTCCAGGGTGCTGATGATTTCGAAATGCTCGCGAATTTCCTCGGCCGTGATGGTGGCCACCCAGGCGCCCCGGTTGGGCTCTATGGTGACCATGCCCTCGGAATGCAGTACTTTCAGCGCCTCGCGCAGGGGGGTGCGGGAAATATCGAGCCGCTGACACAGCTCGGGCTCGTTGATGCGCTGGCCTTCTTTCAGCTCGCCTTCGATGATCATGGTGCGTACGCAATCGGCCACTTCCTCGTGCAGCGAACGACGACGAAGGGAATTTCTACCGTAACTATTAATAGGTGTAACCACAGTGCCCGCCTTTTTTATAATTTGTGTGCGGCTTACAACTTGTCAGCCGGGCAGCATAATACCTGCTGCATAAAAGCGCCATCTTCGGCCGTGGCCAGCGTGATCCCGATCGCGCCACGAGCTCAGGCACCAAAGCCCCGGTGTACCGGGGCTTTAAATTACATAATATATAATTATGGCTTAATTGAAAAAATACTGCCCCAGTTTTTAATTTTGCTCGGGTCGGCGTCGGCCAGCAGCATGCCCTTCCACACTCCGGTAGAGACAGTGTCGTAGATGGGAATACCCAGTTCCTTTTCCAGTCTGGCTGCCACTCGGGCACCGCGCAGGTTGGTGCAGAAAATGGTGATGGCATCACATTGCTGCTCGGCGGCCACGGCACGTACCATTTCCTCAAGGGTTTCCTCGCTCACCTCGGAGAAGGAGAAGTTGCCCTTGTCATTGAGGTGACGCTCGGCCACACATTCGAAGCCGGCGGCGGCATAGGTGGCAATCACCTTGCTCTGCACATCGTGCAGGTAGGGGGTGACGAGGCCGAAGCGCTTGACCCCGGTCAGCGTGAACAGCTCGTTCAGCGCCAGCACCGAGGTGGTGGCAGGAATGCCGGTTTCCCGGGTGATGGCGTCACACAAAATCTCGTCATCCTGAAAACCGCGCCAGCCGGACGAGGTGCCGCTCCAGGTAATGGACTGCACTTTGGCATCCGCCAGCAGCCGGGACGCCTGCAGGAAAGGCTCGTTGTCGAACTGGCTCAGGGCCTGCTCGGTCAGCGAAATCTCGGTCACCTTGAGGCGGCCGAAGTGGGCGCTGGTGTTGTCCACACCGTGCAGAATATCGGCAGTCACCGGCTCCAGGCTGGTGTTGGAAGACGGGGTCAGCACACCTAACAAAGTACGATCAGTCATCTTTTTCTCCTTGGAAAAATTTTCGATTTTTCAGTTAACAATCAATAACCCAGGGCATGCGGCAGGGCCGTCACGATTTCCGGGAAAAACCAGCACAACATCAACACCAGGTATTGCAGAGCGATAAAGGGCCAGACATAGCGCAACAGTTGGGACATGGGGATCTTGGCGATACCACACATCACGAACAGCAGCACCCCGACCGGCGGTGTCATCATGCCGATGACCAGGTTGAACACGAACAGAAAGCCGAAGTAGAGCGGGTCTATGCCGTAGGCCAGGGCAATGGGCGCAAACAGCGGCACCAACATGATGTAGGCGGCGTTCGACTCCAGAAACATGCCCACTATCAGCAGCATCACCATCACCATGGCGAGGAACACCTCGGGGTTACTGGTAAAGCCCTGAATGAACTCGGACAGCCGCAGCGGCAACAACTCTATGGTGAACAGAAAGGTCAGTGGCGTGGCAAAGGCGATCAGCGCACCGACGACCGCCGAGGTCAGCGCGGCCCGGAACATGCAGCCCGGCAGCTCGCTCCAGCTCAGCTTGCGAGTGACCCACTTGCCGACGATAAAGGCATAGATCACCGCGATGGCCGCCCCTTCGGTGGCAGTAAAGACACCCCCGACGATACCGCCGATCACCACCACCGGCATCAGGATAATGGCCCCTGCCCGCTTGCCCTGGATCAGCAGATTCTGCCAGCTGAAGGGTTCACCGGTGGGTGCATAGCCCTTGCGATGCGCGATATAGCTGGCCAGGCCCATCATGCCGACCACCAGCAGGATTCCGGGCACCACACCGGCCATGAAGAGGCCGCCGACCGATACCGAAGAGCCCGCCATCAGCGCGTAGACGATCATGGCCGCACTGGGTGGAATAATGGGACCCAGGTTGGAGGCCGAGGCCACCACCGCCGAGCCGAAGCCCACGTCGTAATGCTTTTTCATCGACGGCATCATGGTGGTGCCCAGCGCACTGGCACCCGCCACGGCAGCACCGGTCACCGAAGCCAGGCCCAGGCCGGACAGCAGGGTGACATGGGCCAGACCGCCCTTGACCCGCCCCACCACGGCGTTGGCGAAGTCGATGGTGCGCTGCATCACCTGACCGCCCACCATCAACTCGCCCGCCAGCATGAACAGCGGAATCGCCATCAGCGGAAAGGAGTTGACCGCGTGCATCATTCGCTGCGGCAATACCGACAGCTCGATACCGCTGTAGGCCAGGCCACCCAATGCCGCCAGACCGAGCGAAAACGCCAGCGGCATGCCAAGCAAGGCCAATACCAGAAACAACACTATGGCCAATGTAGTCATGAGACGTCCTCCTCGTTATCCGGCTCGCGCCAGGTATCGGTACCCTGCCAGGCCATGAACAGCAGATGCAGCAAGGCATGGCCGCAGCTGAGCATCACCGGGAAATAGAACACCGAGGCGGTGACCGGCAGCGTTGGCATCAGCTCTTCCCAGGTGTCGATGGAGACCATTACCGCCTGGTAGCAGACCACCACCATCAGCACGCCACTGATCAGCAACATGAGACGCGCCAGTCGCTCCTGCCATTGGGCCGGCAGCCGGTTGGTCAACACATCGATGCCCACATGCACCCCTTGCTTGAGACCGTGGGGAATGGCCAGAAAGATGGCCCAGACGAAGGCCAGTCGTGATCCTTCATCGGCCCAGTCGATGGACTCCGACAGCAGGTAACGACTGAACACCTGGGACGATACCAGCAGCACCATCACCGCCATGGTCGCCTGAATCAGCAGCATGGAGGCCCTGTCCACCCCCAACAGACAGCGCCGTACAGACGCTGCCAGGGATGAGCTTGCTCCCGGCCCGGCAAGCATATCGGCATGCTCACTGTGGCCGGCTTTCATGACTTGGCTCCATCCAGTACCGCGTCAACCAGGTCGGCGCCGAGGCGATCTTTCAGCTCTTCGACGATACCGGCGGTCTTGTCCTGCATGGCCTGATGCAGCTCGGGCGTCACCGCATTGAACTTCATGCCGGCGGCAATCAGCTCGTCCCGGGACAGGCTGTCTTCTTCGGCCGCTTTTTCACGCTGCCAGGCCACGGCCTTGGTCATGGCATCGCGCAGCACCTGCTGCTCGTCGTCCGACATGCGGTCGAACTTTCTCTTGTTGGCCACCACCACGATAAAGTCGAAGAAGTGGTTGGTATCGGTGAGATACTGCTGCACTTCGCCGAAGTTGTTCTTGCGAATGATGCTGAAGGGGTTTTCCTGACCGTCGATCACCTTCTGCTGCAGGGCCGAATACACCTCGTTGATGCCCATGGACACCGGGCTGGCGCCCAGGGCACGGAAGCTCTTCAGGTGAGTTTCATTCGGCTGCAGGCGGATCTTGAGGCCGTCGAAGTCTTCGATGGACTCGATGGGCCGCACGCTGTTGGTGATATGGCGCGCGCCCAGCTCCATGAAGCCGAGGGCGACGAAGCCTTTTTCCGCCAGCTTGTCGTTGAGCAGATCCCCGACCTCGCCGTCAATCACGCGAAAGGCGGTTTCCCGGTCTTTCAGTACAAACGGCAGGCTGATGGCTTCCAGCTCAGGCACGGTGCGCGACAGAAAGGACACGCCGATCCAGGTCATGCTCAGCACACCGGAGCGCACCTGATCGACATTTTCGGAAGCCCCGCCCAGCTGCATGGCCGGAAACAGATGCACCTTGATGTCGTTATCGGTCGCGGTTTCTACCTCCTGCTTGAACACTTCCATCGCCAGGCTGCTGGAATGGTCGGTGGCGAAGTTGCCGGCGACCCTCAGGGTGTCGGCGAGCACAGGTCCGCTGGCCAGTGCCGTGCCCAGCATGATCCCCAGCAGGCTTTTCTGAAAACGTTTTCCAAAAGGCTGTATATTGCTATCCATGGCTTACTCCCTTGGCTTGTCGGTGTGGGTACGGCTAGATATTATTATGAATATATAATTATATATACATAAAATTAACAACCCTTCCTTCTGCATCCTGCCTTCCTCGACCATAAAAACACACAAGAATCTGATTTTATTGATAATAAATTCAAGCGCCGCCATTTTTGGCAATATTAAAAAGTGAGATCCATGTTACATTTTTCGCCTGGCGACCCTGACTCGACTCATTTTTGACCTTCCCTGCCCTAATAACGCCGCTTTATTGATCTGTATCAGGTCTCAATATGAACCGGCTTATAAACTTGCATATGAAATACAGCTTTTGGTTTCTACGGTCATCATACACAGCGCCTCGCGCAGGGAGCATTCTATGAAACTGAGCAATATCGTTACCGCCTTGGGTTTTACCTTCGCCCTGTCGGCCCAGGCCGCCAGTCTGCCGGTAATAGACGCCGTGCTGACCTCGCCGCCCATGGTGCCGCCGCCCATTCAGCGGGATCACGCCGCCAAACTGGTGGTGAAGATGGAAACCGTGGAAAAGGTGATGGAGATCGCCGACGGGGTGGAATACATGTTCTGGACCTTCGGCGGCTCGGTGCCGGGTCAGTTTCTGCGGGTGCGTGAAGGTGACGAAGTGGAGTTTCATCTCTCCAACCATCCCGGCTCCAAGATGCCGCACAACATAGACTTGCACGCGGTCACCGGCCCCGGTGGCGGTGCGGCCTCGTCCTTTACCGCCCCCGGCCATACCTCGGTATTCAACTTCAAGGCGCTCAACCCCGGGCTCTATGTGTATCACTGCGCCACCGCACCGGTGGGCATGCACATCGCCAACGGCATGTATGGCCTGATCCTGGTGGAGCCGAAGGAAGGATTGCCGCCGGTAGACAAGGAATATTACGTGATGCAGGGCGACTTCTATACCAAGGGCGCCTATGGCGAACAGGGCCTGCAGTCGTTTGACATGGACAAGGCCATCAAGGAGCAACCGGACTATGTGGTGTTCAACGGCGCCGTGGGTGCGCTGAATGGTGAAAAGGCACTCACCGCCAACGTGGGCGAAACCGTGCGGCTTTTTGTGGGCAACGGCGGGCCTAACTTGGTGTCGTCTTTCCATGTCATCGGCGAGATTTTCGACAAGGTGAGTGTGGAAGGCGGCAATCTGTACAACGAAAACGTGCAGACCACCCTGGTGCCTGCCGGTGGCGCCGCCATGGCCGAATTCAAGCTGGAGGTGCCCGGCAACTTCATTCTGGTGGATCACTCCATCTTTCGTGCCTTCAACAAGGGCGCGCTCGGCATGATGGCGGTAGACGGCCCCGAAGATAAAATCGTCTATTCCGGCAAGGTGGCCGAAAACGTCTATCTGCCCGAAGGCTCGGCGGTACAGAGCATTCCCAACGGTCATCCCAAACTGGTGGCCAACAACAAGGACGACCAATTGCTGTACGGCAAGCGGGTGTATGAGGCCAACTGTCAGGCCTGTCACCAGGCCGAAGGCCAGGGCATACCCGGCGCCTTCCCTCCGCTGGCCGGTTCCGATTTTCTCAACGCCGATACCACCCGTGCCATCGATGTGGTGCTGCACGGCCTGAAAGGTCCTATCAAGGTCAACGGTCAGGCCTTCGACAGCATAATGCCGGCCATGCGCCTCACCGATGAAGACACCGCCAACGTGCTGACCTATGTGCTGAACAGCTGGGACAACCGGGGTGGCGTCGTCACGCCGGATGAGGTGGCCAAACGCCGCGACGAAGGCAAGGCCATCATCATGGAAGGGAGCGCCCACTGATGAATCCGTTGCTGCTGTTGTCGCTGGCGGCCCTGCACATGGCAGCCTTGCCGATAGCCGCCGGGCCGGTAACGGTGCCACAGATGGCCGAGCTGCCCGGCGGGGTAGTTCGGCCGCTGTATCTCACCAAAGACAGCCCGCTCACTCCGGTGGCGCCATTTTGGCTGGATACCACCCCGGTCACCAATCGCCAGTTTGCCGACTTCGTGCGCCGGCACCCACGCTGGCAACGCAATCGGGCGGTGGCGCTGTTTGTAGAACCCCAATACCTGAGCCACTGGGGGCCGAACGGCCCTCAGCCCGAGCAACTCGAACAGCCGGTAACCCATGTGTCCTGGTTTGCGGCCGGCGCCTACTGTCAAGCCCGGGGCAAGCGATTGCCGACGGTGGCGGAGTGGGAGTTTGCCGCCCAGGCCTCACAGCTTGCCGCCAATGGCAGCCGTGAGCCGGGCTACACCCGGCGTATTCTGTCCTGGTATGCCCGCCCGACCACCGCGACCCTGCCGAAGGTGGGGCAAAGCCCGGCCAACTACTGGCACATACAGGACTTGCACGGCCTGGTGTGGGAATGGACCCGGGATTTCAACTCCAGCCTGGTCACCGGCGAGTCTCGCGGTGACAGCACGCTGGACCAGGGACTGTTCTGCGGCTCGGCCGCCACCGGCAGCGCCGATCCGTCCGACTATGCCGCCTTCATGCGCTTCGGCTTTCGCTCCAGCCTGAAGGCGCCTTACACCCTGGGCAACCTGGGGTTTCGTTGTGCACAGGAGAGACCCGATGAGAGCACCGATGCTACTGCTGATATTGGCAGCCTTTAATCTTCAGGCCGCCCTGCCCGGCGACTCTATTTACCAGCTCAACAGCGATTGGCAAAACCGCCAGGGAAACAGCCTGAACATTCAACAACTGGCGGGCAAGAAGCAGCTAGTGGCGATGATCTATACCGACTGCATCACCGCCTGCCCGGTGATCGTGTCCGATCTCAAGGCGATACAGGCAGCCCTCGGCACCGAACAGCAACAAGGGCTGGGCTTTGTGCTGGTGTCGCTGACCCCGGCGAAGGACACGCCCAAAATCATGCGCCACTTCGCCAAAAAGAGAAAGCTGGATGAGCACTGGACCCTGCTCAGCGGCAACGATGAGCAGGTACGCACCCTGGCCATGGCGCTGAACATTCGCTACATGGGGCTGGCCGACGGTGAAGTTGCCCATTCCAACGCCATTACCGTGCTGGACGAACAGGGCCGAGTGCAGTTTCAGCAAACCGGCCTGCCCGGCGGACCCGAAGCGCTTATCGATAAACTGGGGCTTTAAACAAAGCGGTAGGCCTGTCTCTTAGTCACAAATCGTTGAGAATGACCGCCATGCGAAGCAGCAGCGCGGTTGCACTCCGCCGACACGCTTCAAGCCCATCCATGGGACGCTCGCCAAATGTCATCCCTGACATTTGGCGGTCGGCTTCGGCAATCCCCGCTGCTGCTTCGTGAAGCTGAGGTGCAATCTGTCGAATACTGACAGCCAACCCGATGCTCAACACGGAGGGGTTTGTCAGTGGTGCTCACCGACGACTCCGAGCCTCCAAAGAGGCGGCTGGGATAGACTCTGTCGACCATCACATGACAGGTCAACAAAGGCTCCTGCAATGCTGACACTCCCGCCATCCTTGGCGGTCGGACGTCATGTGCTGAGCGTCGCAGGGATGCGGTTTAGCGTGTCGGAAGAGGCTACCCAGTTGCCTCTGTGCATATTTTATGGACTGACAGACTTGTGACCAAGAGGCAGGCCACAAGCTTTCTTTTAGCCTTCCAGCTCGGCAATGCGAGCCTGTAACCGGGCCACTTCCGCTTCCAGCTCGGTGATCCGCGCCTGCAGCTCTGCCTTCGGCTGATGTGAACCGGCACCGGCCGGTACGGCGGCTTCCAGTGAATAGTCGGTATCGCCAAACAAATGACCGTAGCGCGAATCCCGCCTGCCGGGCTGGCGTGGCAGCTTGATCACGAAGGGTCCCTTCTCGATCAGGCTTTGCAGGCAGTCATCTACCTGCGACACATCCTTGAACTGATGCAGGCGCGGGGTACGACTGCGCAACTCGCCCGGCGTCTGGGGCCCGCGCAGCAGCAGTTCGCAGACGATGGCCAGCTCGCCGGGGCCGAAATGCAGATCCCCAAACTCGGTATTACAGAACCGGTGTTGATATTTGGCGGCGCGGGCATTGAAGCCGGCGGTATTGTTGACCAGCCGCCGGGCAATCAGGGTATTGAGTACCGACTGTACCTCTTCTTCGTTGAGGCTCAGCACCGGATCGCGGTTGCTTTTCTGGTTGCAGGCGTTGACCAGTGAATTCAGGGTCAGAGGATACACTTCGGGCGTGGATACCTGTTTTTCGATCAGACAGCCGATAACCCGTTGTTCCAGAAGCGAAAGCTGTTCCATGTACAGACTCCTTTGTTTTGCTTTCCAGACTACCGGACAAACCCCGAAACACCAACGACTACCGAGGCACGGGCCACGATGAGTTGCGATACCAGTGCTGGTGGCAAGACCGATTAGCCCGGCCAGAAAAACCGGAAAACTGTGCACCAGCGCAGATTCTGAAAAAAAATCAGGCTACTCAGTACGTTGCCCCAGGCGATAAGACTAAAGTAGACGCCGTTTCAGACAAGATCATCACTAAGGGACCTAGTTGTATGAAAATCGCCCACAAGGTCGGCTTTGCCGCCGCCGCCGTGCTGCTGCTGACCGTCAGCATACTGTCATGGATGCAGCTTTCGCAGGTGCGTGACGCCCTGCGTAGCCAGACCGCCGCTTCCATCAATGAAACCAGCTCCACCCTCGCCAGCCAGGTAGAAAACTGGCTCAACACCAAACTCAAGCTCATCGACATGATGGCCCAGAATATCGACGGCCAGTTCAGCCCCGAGCAGGTACAACAGGTATTCAACACCCCGCTGTTGCAGGATGAATTTCTGCTGATATTCGGTGGTCTGGAAAGCGAGAACGGCCGCCGTATCACCAACGACCCCGGCTGGAATCCTACCGGTTGGGATGCGCGCCAGCGCCCCTGGTATTCGGTGGCCATGCAGGCCGAACGGGCCGTGCTGACCGAACCCTATGCCGATGCCGCCACCGGCGAGATTCTGATCTCGGCGGTGTCCAAAATCAGCGCCAACGGCCGGCCCCGCGGCGCCTTTGGCGGCGATCTCAGCCTGCAATCGGTGGCCGACGCCATTAATGTCATCGACTTCAACGGTGCCGGCTATGCCTTTCTGGTGGCCGACAACGGCCACATCATTTCTCATCCCGATGCCGAGCTGAACGGTCAGTCACTCGAAACATTGTTTGAAGGACAGCGCCCGGCCTTTACCCCTTCAATCAGCAACTATTCACTGAACGGCGAGCCGCACTGGGTGTCCTTTACCCCGCTGACCCACTTGCAGGGTGCCGATTGGTACATAGGTGTGGTGCTGGATGAAGCCACGGTGATGGCCAAGGCCGACAGCCTGCAATGGCAGGCACTGCTGATTTCGGTACTGGGCGTGCTGATAAGCCTGGTGCTGCTGATCCTGCTGATGACCAAGCTGCTCAAGCCGCTCAATGGCCTGCACCAGTCGCTGAAAGACATCAACGGCGGCCAGGGCGATCTGACCAAGCGTCTTCCCATTCTGCATCGTGATGACTTTGGTCTGGTGGCCGGTGAATTCAACGGTTTTCTGGCTCACTTGCAGAAGCTGATCGGTGAGGTGATGGACAGCTCGCACAAGCTGAAAGCCAGTATCAACGACACCTCGGGCCAGTCGGAACAGGCCGAAAACCAGTTGCAGGTGCAACTGCAGGAGCTGGATCAATTGGCCACCGCCATGCATGAAATGGCCGCCACCGCCACCGAAGTGGCGCAGCATGCTCAGCACGCGGCCGAGGCCGCCAATGCCGCCAATCAGGAAACCGAGCAGGGCGCCCTGGTGGTATCCCGCTCCACCCAGGCGGTAGAGCGACTGGCCGCCGACATGGAAGACACCATGGCCTCGGTGAACGAGCTGGCTCAATTGAGCCGTAATATCGAGTCCATTCTGTCGGTGATCTCCGGCATTGCCGAGCAAACCAATCTGCTGGCACTGAATGCCGCCATTGAAGCAGCCCGGGCCGGCGAATCGGGCCGCGGCTTTGCGGTGGTGGCGGATGAAGTGCGCTCGCTCGCGTCACGCACCCAGCAGTCCACCCAGGAAATCGGCAACATGATAGAGCAACTGCAGAACGGGGTGCGGCTGGCGGAAAACAAGATGAAGCAGAGCCAGACGCTGGCAGCACAGACCTCGGTGGATGCCGCCGAAGCCAACGAGGTATTGGCCCGCATTCGTGACGCCATCGGCCGCATCAACGACATGAATCTGCAAATTGCCACCGCGGCAGAAGAACAAAGCGCCACCAGCGAAGAGATCAACCAGAACACCACCAACATCCGCGACATCAGCCAGCACGTGGCCACCGGTGCCGTGGCGCAGGTAAAACACTGCCAGGGCATGCTTGAACAGATGCAAAAGCAGAATAACCTGCTGGGCGAGTTCAAGGTCTGATCCCGCTCCATCATCCGTTGGTTATAAAGGCGCCTGCGGGCGCCTTTCTCTTTCCCCGGCAAAAACGGCATACTGGGCGCAAGCCTAATCATCGAGGAGCATGAAATGTTAATGGAGTCTGGTAAAGCGGCGCTGATGGTGGTGGATGTTCAGGAAAAACTGCTGCCGGCCATTGATGAAAGCGAACGCCTCGGCGCCCGTATTGAATGGCTGATCTCGGCCTGTCATACCCTGGATACCCCGATACTGTTTACCGAGCAGTATCCGCGCGGTCTGGGCCACACCCTGCCCGCCCTCACCGCACTGGTGGAGCAGCCCGAAGTGGTGGAGAAAATGCACTTTTCTGTGGTGGCCGCCAACTGTCGGCCCGCGCACTGGCAACAGTATCAGCAGGTGATTGTGTGCGGCATGGAAACCCACGTTTGCGTGCTGCAAACGGTGCTGGAACTGCTGAAGGAAGGCAAAGAGGTGTTTGTGGTGGCCGACGCCGTGGGCAGCCGTAGCGAAGAAAACCGCCAGCTGGGGCTGGAGCGCATGCGCGATGCGGGCGCCCAGATAGTCAGCCGGGAAATGGTGATTTTCGAGCTGATGCACCAGGCCGGCACCGAGGCGTTCAAAACAGTCAGTAAACAGTTTTTGCGCGGCGAGCAGCCTTAACTGATTGTGAGGGGTGAGACGTAAGGCGTGAGGAGTCATACACTTTCCTCCTCACCCCTCACTCCTAACGCTTTACGCTTTTTTGTCCCAGATCCCTTCTTCAAGCTGGCGATGCAGCTCGGGATACTTGCTGGCATCGAAGGAGGGCACCTTGCCCAGCTTGCGCTGGTCGTTATAATCCCGCGCCAGCTTCACCACCACCCCCGACAGCAACAGAATCGCCGCCAGGTTGGTCAGTGCCATCAGGCCCATGGACGCATCGGCCATGGCCCAGATGGTCGGCAGTTCGCCCATGGCACCGAACATCACCATGCCCAGCACGAACAGGCGGAAAATCAGCAGGCCGCCCTTGTGGTTGTGCTCCAGAAAGATCAGGTTGTTTTCCGCATAGGCGTAGTTGGCCACGATGCTGGTGAAGGCAAAGAACAGAATCGCGATGGCGATAAAAGTATTACCCCAGTCACCCACCTCGTGGGACAGCGCTCGCTGGGTCAGCTCGATACCGGTAATGCCGGAGCCGGGCTCGAATTGGCCGGACAGCAGTATGATGGAGGCGGTACAGGTACAGATAACGATGGTATCGGTAAAGACCCCCAGCATCTGCACATACCCCTGAGACGCCGGGTGCGGCGGATACGGCGTGGCCGAGGCCGCGGCGTTGGGCGCCGAGCCCATACCGGCTTCGTTCGAGAACAGACCGCGCTTGATGCCGTTCATCATCGCCTGGGAAATGGCATAACCGATGGCGCCGCCACCGGCCTGATCCAGACCGAAGGCCGACTTGACGATAAGGCTGAACACGCCCGGCAGCTCTGTGATGTTCATCGCCACCACCACCAGCGCAATCAGCAGATACGCCAGTGCCATGACCGGCACGACCAGCTCGGCAAAACGGGCGATGGAGCGCAGCCCCCCGAAGATGATCACCCCGGCCATCAAGACCAGCGCGACCCCGGTAGCCCAGTCGGGAATACCGAACGCCACGTTCATGGCGGCACTGATGGAGTTGGCCTGTACCGCATTGAATACCAGACCGAAGGCGATGATCAGGAAGATGGCGAACAGCACGCCCATCCAGCGCATCCCCAGGCCTTTTTCCATGTAATAGGCAGGGCCGCCGCGATAGTTGCCGTCTTCATCCTTGACCTTGTACAACTGGGCCAGGGCACTTTCCGCAAAGGCGGTGGACATGCCGATCAGGGCAATCAGCCACATCCAGAAAATCGCCCCCGGACCGCCCAGATACAGGGCAACGGCTACCCCGGCCAGGTTACCGGTGCCGACTCGGGCCGCCAGACTGGTACAGAGTGCCTGAAAGGAGGAAATACCCGCCGCATCGGATTTGCGGCTGTGCTTGAGCACGGAAAACATGTGACCGAAATGGCGAAACTGAATAAAGCCCAGCCGCAGGGTAAAGAAGATTCCCGCACCCAACAGCAGGTAAATCAGTATGGTGCCCCAGAGCAGGTCGTTGATAAAACCGATTATTGCGTCCATTAATATGTCTCTGCTTGCTTCAAATGATGAACCCCGCCCGACCGTTAGTCCGGGCCCCGGATCCGCAGCGCACGGAATCTAGCACAGGCAGGAAAAATAGCCATGTGATCCCGGTCACACCAAAACATTACCAAGGGCAAAAAAGCGATCAAAACAGCAATAAATACACAATAAAACGAAGTTAATAAAACAAAAAACCAACATTAAGTTGTTTATTGAAACATAAACCCACTATAAAAATGAACACAAAAACAAGATTCATACAAATCCCGTCCTTGGTGCCGATCGCGGTTGCCGACTTGAAGAATCAGGCATACGTTCTGCCGGCTTGATCCCCTGCTTTATTTTGGTGCCCCGAATAAGGGATACTGTGGCACTCTTTTTACAAGCCGACCAGACAAAGGATCCTTTCCCATGGCCGATAAACTGACCCAACTGAGAGCCTTGACTACCGTGGTTGCCGACACCGGCGACATCGAAGCCATCCGCAAGTACCAGCCCCAGGATGCTACCACCAACCCTTCACTGATCCTGAAGGCCGCCCAGATCCAGGAATATCAGCCGCTGCTGACCGAAGCCGTCGCCTGGGCCAAGTCCCAAAGCCGGGATGCCGAACAACAGCTGCTTGATGCCTCCGACAAGCTGGCGGTAAACATCGGTTGCGAGATTCTCAAGCTGATCCCCGGCCGCATGTCTACCGAAGTGGATGCCCGGCTGTCGTTTGATACCGAGGCCAGCATTCAGAAAGCCCGCCATCTGATTGAGCTGTACCAACAGGCCGGTGTGGGTCGCGAGCGCATCCTGATCAAGCTGGCGTCCACCTGGGAAGGCATTCGTGCCGCCGAAGTGCTGGAGCAGGAAGGCATCAACTGCAACCTGACCCTGCTGTTCAGCTTTGCCCAGGCCCGCGCCTGTGCCGAAGCCGGCGCCTATCTGATCTCGCCGTTCGTGGGCCGCATCCTCGACTGGTACAAGCAGAACACCGATCAGAAAGAATACACCGCCGAGCAGGATCCGGGCGTGCTGTCGGTGACCCAGATCTATGACTATTACAAGGCGCACGGCTACAGCACCGTGGTGATGGGCGCCAGCTTCCGCAACATCGACGAAATCCTGGAACTGGCCGGCTGTGACCGCCTGACCATAGGCCCCAACCTGCTGGAAGAACTGAGCCAGGCAGAAGGCGAAGTGGTTGCCAAGCTGCAGGACAAGGGCGCCACTCAGCCCCGCCCCGCCCCCATGACCGAAGCCCAGTTCCGTTGGGAACAAAACCAGGACGCCATGGCCACCGAAAAGCTGGCCGAAGGCATCCGCAACTTCGCCATCGACCAGGGCAAACTCGAAACCATGCTCAAGGCCATGCTGTAAGGCATGAGCTAAAACATGCATTAAAACAGGGCTCGGCTGCGTAGTTCGCACCGACAACCATGAGCTGAACAGCAAGAGACCGGCGTTAATTGACGCCGGTCTCTTTTTTGTAATCGCAGTGTAACAACAGGATTCTATTTTATAACTGCATGTGATATATCCGAATGTGACTACAACTGATAGCCAACAGGAGGGAGCCCCATGGAAAGGAGCAGCTTCGATCAGGAATTTGTGGTTGAACGGTCCTCACGTAAATCTCGTGAGCCTGCCAAAAAGCGCAAGTGGCGGGAAATAGAAGCATTACAAGACCAAAAGCGCTTACAACAAGAACTTCAGCAACTCGACTGTACCTTCGAACTCGAAGACTTGGCAGCAGAGCTTGAACTGTAGAGCACGGTAAATAAGTCATAATAATTCGTCAGGCGCCCTCGGGCGCCTTTTTGCGTTTGGCCGGACAGATGAATATTCTGCAGAAACCCCTCCCCTGCCCTCCCCTTGCCTTGCACCCCGCCGTGATTGCTGCAGATCCGAGGTTAAGGGGAGGGAGCAAAGCGTTGTCATGCCTGCCATTGGCACCGAACGGCCCCTCCCCCTTGGCAGCGGAGATACAGGCTCAGCGGCCGGTTCTCGCCAGGGGGAGGTTGGGAGGGGGTGTTGTTACGGCTGTTCGACCGTTGCGGGCAGGCACCAGTCGATGGGTGCCTTGCCCTGCTGTTGCAACAGCTCGTTGGTACGGGAAAAATGCCGGCAACCGAAAAAGCCCCGGTAGGCAGACAGGGGGCTGGGGTGAGCGGCGGTCAGTACATGGTGACGGCTGCGGTCGATCATGGCGCCTTTTTTCTGGGCATGGCTGCCCCACAGCAGAAATACCACGCCTTCACCCTGATCGTTGACCGCTTTGATCACCTTGTCGGTAAAGGTTTCCCAACCCAGTTTGGCATGGGAATGGGCCTTGCCCTCCTCCACCGTCAGCACCGTATTGAGCATCAACACCCCTTGCTCGGCCCAGGATTCCAGGTAACCATGTTCGGGCACCTGAAAGCCGGGAATGTCGCTGGCCAGCTCTTTATACATGTTGCGCAACGACGGCGGCACCCGCACGCCGGGCAATACCGAGAAGCACAGACCATGAGCCTGATTGGGTCCGTGATAGGGATCCTGCCCCAGCATCACCACCTTGACGCTGCCCGGTTCGGTATAGTGAAAGGCGTGAAAAATATGCTGCTGCGACGGATAGACAGCCTTGCCGGCGGCTCGTTCCTGTTTGACAAAAGACATCGCCTGCTGAAAATAAGACTGCTGTTGCTCATGGTCGATGAGCTGGTTCCAGGTCTGGGGCATGGGAATTCCGTTAACGACAAATTTGTAAGGCCGAATTTATTCGACCCCAGCGGCAGAAGCAAGCCGGGGCTGGTCGATTCAAATCGAGCCGGTGAATCGAGCTGGAATCGAGCTGAGACACCCACCTCTCGACGGAATCGATTGAGCCTCAAATTATCCGGATTTGGAATGGGCGTCGAGCTGGGACACCCATCCCTCATAAGAGTCTAATGAGTATTAACCTATCCAGATTTGAGGTGGGTGTCCTTTTTCGCCTCCCCCTCACACTTCAATGCGCGGCCGAATAAGTCCTTCCTGCATCGCCGTGGCGACCAGAGTACCGTCCCGGGTGTAAAAATGCCCCTGCACCAGGCCGCGGCCGGCAATGGCGCGCGGGCTTTCCATAACATAAAGCACCCAGTCATCGAAGCGAAAGTCCTGATGAAACCACATGGAGTGATCGATGGTGGCCACCTGCAGTTCGCGTTCCCAGAACGAGTGTCCATGGGGCATGAGCGCGGTGGGCAGAAAATTGAAATCCGAGGCATAGGCCAGCAGGTATTTGTGAATGCGGGGATCGTCCGGCAAGCGGCCGTTGGCCTTGAGCCAGATATGGCGCACCGGCTCGGCTTTTTCCGGCTTCATCGGATTGACGTAATTCACCTGCCGCATCTCTATCGGCTTTTCGGCCAACAGCTTGTTTTTGAGTCGATCCGGAATAAAACGGGACAGGGCCTGGATGCGTTCGCTCTCGGGTGTCAGCCCCTCGGGCCCGGCCACGTCGGGCATGGCGGCCTGATGCTCGAAACCGGCCACCGGTTGCTGAAACGAGGCGGTCATGTAGAAGATGGGCTTGCCGTATTGCAGCGCCTGCACCCGGCGGGTAGAGGTGGTTTTGCCGTCGCGGATATTTTCCACGTCGTAGATAATCGGCTTGTTGACGTCGCCCGGGCGCAAAAAGTAGGAGTGAAACGAGTGCACCGGGCGCTCCGGATCCAGGGTATATTTGGCCGCCGCCAACGCCTGGCCCATCACCTGTCCGCCAAAGACGGCACCAAAGCCCAGATCCATGCTCTGGCCACGATAGAGGCCGTTGTCCAGCGGCTCCAGCGCCAGCAGTGTCAATAAATTATCCAGTGCCTGACTCATGGTCTGTAACCTGTTAATTCTACGGGGCTTATACGTTAGCACAGGCAGATAATACCAGGGTAGCGGCCTCGACTACACATACGGCTGATGAAGAAAAGTAACAAGAAAAAAGGGCAGCCAATGATTGGCTGCCCTTCAAGGTGTCGTCGGTTTGCTCCTTAAACCTGATTGCTCCCTGCATTCCCTGACCTGACGCTTCCCGTGTCTTCCCCTTCCCGTTCCATCGGGCTGTTCCTGCATCGTCCTGATATGGTGGCATCCTGCTACCAGCGCCTCCTTCCGGGAGGTATTCCCTGCCGCATCCTGCGGTTGTCCTCTTGGCCATCCGGGCCGGGTCCTGGTGCCATCCTGGCTGTTTGGCGTTCCTCGCCATCCTTTGCCGCGTTACTCCTGTAACCGCAACGTCCCTGCTCCCTGTTCCGGCTTCTTGCCGGTGATCCCTGAAGGCTTCCTGCCAGTCCACTTCCTGTGTGCCAGCTGCCTTGCTGTTGATAAACATAATACGAGATCCGCCGCCAGGCTCAATGCACCCGGCGGTAACTTCCACTGCACATAAAACAAACAAAAAAATAAAAATTCATTTCTATCAATATCTTGCATTTAATCATGAGCCGAAGCCGGTAACACAAACCGCCTTATCCTAGCGCCGATTGAGAGATCTCTTACAAGATGTAGGGGGAATGGCGTTTCGGCCGTAACAAGGGGATCGCGTCTAGTCGCACCGGCCACTCGATTTATTGTACCGATGCCACTAATCCGGATTCCCGTCTGCTCGGGAATGACGACAAAAGAGAGCCTGGAGAGCTTGGTGGAACACCCATCTTTCAACTGACGAACTTGGTGGGACACCCATCTTTCAACTCGCTGTCACAACCAGATTTGGGATGGGTGTCCTTTTTCATTTGGCCGCTGCGGGTGAATTTGAGATGGGTGTCCCTTTTCGGTTTTCAGTCGCCCAAAACGAAACATGCCGGGACAAGCCCGGCATGACATACAGAGTACTGAGAGAGTACCGAGTGACGCTTTACTTCATCATCTTCGCCTTGAGGGCGGCGAAGTCGGCGGGGATGGTACCGTTGAGGGGCTCCATGGCCAGGTGCTTGGCCAGCGGACCCGGCAGCGGAATGTCCTGCCCCAGGATCTCGTCGACGTTTTCCTTGAACTTGGCCGGATGGGCGGTACAGAGGAAGATACCCACTTCGTCCTTGCCGCGTTCCTTGTTCAGCAGATCCCAACCGATGGTACCGTGGGGCTCGCACAGGTAACCCTGCTCGAACAGGCGCTTGAGCGCGTCTTTGGTCTGCTCGTCATTGAGTGCACCGGAGGCGATATCGGCCAGATTCCAGCCCTTCACCCGGCACAGCTCTTCCACTCGCGGCCAGTTGTTGGGGCGGCTCACGTCCATGGCGTTGGACAGGGTCGCCACTGTGTTTTTCGGATCCCAGCTGCCGCTTTCGAGATAACGCGGCACCGTGTCGTTGGCATTGGTGGCAGCCATGAAGCGCTTGACCGGCAGGCCCAGCGCCTTGGCAATCAGACCCGCGGTCAGGTTGCCGAAGTTGCCGGACGGCACGGCGATCACCGCCTTGCTACGCTGCTCGGCGGGCAGTTGTGCCACCGCTTCGAAGTAGTAGCATACCTGAGCCACCAGGCGGCTGATGTTGATGGAGTTGGCGGAGTTGAGGCCCACGGCGGCTTTCAGCTCTTCGTCGTCGAACGCCTGCTTGACCAGCGCCTGACAGTCGTCGAAGTCGCCCTGCACCGCATAGGTGCTGATGTTGTCGCCCAGGGTGGTGAACAGTTTTTCCTGCAGCGGGCTGATCTTGCCCTCGGGGTACAGGATCACCACTTCGATGTTGGGCAGGCCGTAGAAGGCATGGGCCACGGCGGCACCGGTGTCGCCGGAGGTGGCGGTCAATATGGTGATCTTTTTACCGTCTTTGCTCAGGGTCGCCAGGCACTGAGCCATGAAACGGCCACCGAAGTCCTTGAACGCCAGGGTGGGGCCATGAAACAGCTCCAGGGCATAGGTGTGATCGTCTACCTTGACCAGCGGCGCCGGGAAGGTAAAGGCGTGCTCCACCATGGCGGTAAGGGTGGATTCGGGAATTTCATCGCCGATCAGATGCTGCAAAACAGCCACCGAGCGCGGCACCAGTGGCAGCTCCAGCAGGGCGTCGATGTTGGCGATAGGAGTCAGGTTTTCCGGAAAAAACAATCCCTGACCACGACCCAGCCCCTGCTTTACCGCACCGGCAAAATCGATGGTTTCCGCATTATCCTTGATGTTGTACAACTTCATAATTCTGTTCCTGTTACCCGAGCGCCTTCGGCATCGATTTTACAAATATGGCAAAAGCCATCCTGATTCTGAATAAAGTGTTCGGCCAACCAGCCTTTCAGTTTTTCTGCCTGGCTCAAGTCCTTGAGCACGCAGAACACGGTGGGGCCGCTGCCGGAAATGCCGGTGGCCAGCGCCCCCATGGACGCAGCCTGCTCGCGCACCGCGTCAAAGCCGGGAATGAGCTGAGCCCGATAGGGTTCGGCAATCACGTCCTTGAGCATGGCGGCGGCCACCGGCTCCTGGCCCGTGTGGCTGGCATGCACAAAGCCCGCCAGCCGACGACCGTAGGTCAGGCAGTCCTGGCGGCGATATTGCGCCGGCAGTATGCTGCGCGCCGCCGAGGTAGACACGCTGATGCCCGGATAGCACAGCACCCAGTACCAGTCGTCGAAGCTGGGCAGGGTCTGGCTAATCACGCCGGCATCGTCCAGCACCAGCTGCATGCCGCCAAAGTGGCAGGGTGCCACGTTATCGTAATGAACGGAGCCGGAGATCTGCCCTTCCAGCTCGCCCATCAGCAGCATCAGTTCATGCTCGCTCAACGCCTGATCGTAAAAGGCATTCAGCGCCACAAAGGCGGCCACTATACTGGTGGCGCTGGAGCCGAGGCCCGAGCCTACCGGCATGTTTTTTTCCAGCGTCATCACCAGCGGCCTGGGGGACAGCCCCTTCTGCGCCAGCGCTTGTTCATAGGCCAGATAGCAGTCATAGACGATATTCTGCTTGAAATCGTCCGGCAACTTGTGGGCAAAGGCACCAATATTGTTCAGCGCAAACTCACCCTCGGTGTCGGCCACCAGTACCCGGTCACCCAGCAGGGTGCCGTCCAGCGGGGCCATGGCGGCCCCCAATATATCAAAACCCACGCTCACATTGGCGGTAGAGGCAGGGGCAAACGCAACAACACTCATTTAAATCTCCTGCTTCCAGTTATGGGTGCGCAACAGGTCGGCAAACACGCCGGCGGCGGTGACATCAGCACCGGCGCCGTAGCCACGCAATACCAGCGGAATCGGCTGATAATACTGGGTGTAGAACGCCAGTGCGTTTTCGCCGTCTTTTACCTTGAACAGCGGATCATCGCCATCCACCGCCTTGATGACCACCTTGCACCGGCCATTGTCGATTTCACCCACATAGCGCAGTACCTTGCCGTCGGCGGCAGCCTGAGCCACTCGCGCCTCGAAATAACCGTTGGCTTCGGGCAAACGGGCCATGAACTGTTCGATATCGCCGCTGGCATCGAACTCCGGCGGCAGCGAAGCTTCCACGTCGATGTCTTCCAGACTCAGGTTCATACCGGCTTCGCGGGCCAGGATCAGCAGCTTGCGCGCCACATCCATACCGCTGAGATCGTCTCGCGGATCCGGCTCGGTAAAGCCGTTTTCACGGGCGACGCGAGTGGCATCGGCAAAGCTCATGCCTTCGTCCAGCTTGCCGAAGATGTACGACATGGAGCCGGACAGAATGCCGCCAAAGGCCTTGAGCTGATCGCCGGCGCGGATCAGGTTCTGCAGGTTTTCGATCACCGGCAAACCGGCACCCACGTTGGTTTCGTACAGAAATTTGCGATGGGTACGCTGGGCGGCCCGGCGTAGCTGGCGGTAGTAATCCAGGCTGGCGGTGTTGGCTTTCTTGTTGGGGGTCACCACGTGGAAACCGGCCGCCAGAAAATCGGCGTACTGATCGGCCACGCCGTCGCTGGAGGTACAGTCCACCAGCACCGGGTTGATCAGGTGGCTGTCTTCCACCATGCGCTGCAGGCGCGGCAGATTAAAGGTATCGGTGGCCTGCTCCAGGCTGTCGCGCCACTCATTCAGATTGAGGCCATCGCGGTTCAGCGCCATCTTGCGGGAGTTGGCAATGCCGACTACCCGAATGCCGATATCCTGCGCTTCCAGCACCGGCTGCTGGCGACGAATTTGCTCCAACAGCGCCGCGCCCACACCGCCACAGCCCACCAGGAACACATCGATAAAGCGACGGCTGGAGAAGAAGTTCTGATGACAGGCCTTGATGGCTTCGGTGGTCTTGTTTTTGTGGATCACCGCCGAGATGGAGCGCTCGCTGGACCCCTGGGCGATGGCCACTATGTTGATGGAAGCCTCGGCCAGTGCATTGAAGAAGCGCGCCGACACGCCCTTGACGGTGCGCATGCGATCGCCCACCAAAGAGATAATCGCCAGCTCTTCAATGATGTCCAGCGGCTCCAGCAACTTGTTCTTGAACTCGAGCGCAAATTCGTCGGCGATGGCCTTTTGCGCCTTCAGCTGATCGAAACTGTGAATACATAAGCTGACGCTGTATTCCGACGAGCTCTGGGTGATCAGCACTATGCTGACCCCGGCGCGGGACACGCAAGAGAACAAACGACCGGCCATGCCCACCATGCCCTTCATGCCCGGGCCCGAGATGTTGATCATGGTCATGCCGACCAGATCGGAGATACCCTTGACCTGCTGGTCGTCGTCACTGCACTCGGGGCCAATCAGCGAGCCTTCGCCCTGGGGGTTACCGGTGTTCTTGATCAGACAGGGAATATGAAACTGGGCGATGGGCGCTATGGTCTTGGGATGCAGCACCTTGGCGCCGAAGTAGGACAGCTCCATCGCTTCTTTGTAAGACAGTTGCTTGAGCAACTTGGCATCCGGCACCAGACGCGGGTCGCAGTTGTAGACGCCGTCTACGTCGGTCCAGATTTCGCAGCATTCGGCATCCACACAGGCGGCCAGCACGGCGGCGGAGTAGTCGGAGCCGTTACGACCCAGAATGACGGTTTCGCCTTTCTCGTTACCGGCGGTGAAACCCGGCATCAGGTAGACGCAATCGTCACGCAGGCCCTGGTCGGCAAAACGCCGGCGGGAGACTTCGATATTGACGTGGGCTTCGAGGAAGCTGCCCTCGCCCAACAGCATGGTCTGGGGCGTAATCACTTCCACCTGCTCGCCGCGCGCCTTAAGCAGCTCGGCCATGGTGGCGATAGACAGTGCCTCGCCCCGGCTCAGAATGTGTGCCTGAGTGTTGTCCGGGCATTGCTGCAACAGGCTGACACCCTGCAGCAGGCGCGCCAGCTGACCCAGCTCGCGGTCGACCCGGGCCTTGAGTTCCTGATCGTCCAGTGACGCAAAGCGTGCCTTGAGACCGTCGATGATGGCATGAAAAATCTGTTCGATTTCCTGCAGTACCGGCGCCGGATCCAGGCCGCGAATGGTCTGCTCCACCACGGCAACCAGATGGTTGGTTACCTTGGCCGGAGCCGACAGAACCAGTGCCACCTGCGACTGCTGCTGGTTGTTGACCACGATATCGGCGACGTTGGTAAATCGCTCGCTGTTGGCCAAAGAGGTGCCGCCAAATTTCAAGACACGCATTCATTACTCCCTGTGTAAAACTAAAAAGCGTAAAACGAAAAAGCCCGCATCGGATGGGGACGCGGGCTTTATGATTCTAATCGATTTATCGTCAGCGCATCAGCCCGCCCCAGTGCCACCAGTGGTGGTACCGGTAATAATAATGGTGGTGGTAATGCGGCTTGCACTCGGCAACATGACGAACAACCTCTAAAAGCGAATGGCATAGCAATACCGCGCGCGCCCTGGCTTGTCAACTTTCATCTTTGGCAGACAAGGCCCGTTCCAGGTCTTTATAAAGCAGATGCAACAGATTAAGGTCCCGCTGTTCCAGCATAGGCAGCCGGTCACCTACCCACTCAGCCAGTTTTTCCTGCTGAGAAACACCGATAATTTCAAATAATTGTTCTGTTTTTTGCTGCAACACCCTTAACTGGGTGTTTTCGGTCTGAAGGTCGGATTTTTCTTCGTTTTGTTCACTCAGGCCCTGACTGAATTCATAGGCATAAAGCATGATGGCCTGGCCCAGATTCAGCGAAGGATAACTCACTTTCAGCGGCAGATAGCTGATGATATCGGCCAATGCCAGATCCTCGTTACTTAAGCCGGATTCCTCGCAGCCGAACAACAGCGCCACTTTTTGTACGCTTTTGCTGTTTACCTGGGCGATGGCCTGCTTGGGCGTCAGGTAGTAGCGATACCGTCCCCGATTTCGGGCCGTGGTAGCAATGACCAGATCCATGTCGGCCAGCGCCGGCGCCAGCTCGTCGAAATATTCGGCCTGCTCCAACACCTCCTGCGCCCCATGCGCAACCCAGTGCGCCTTGTCCTGCTCATGCACCCGGCTGTTGACCAGTCGCATTCGACCAAAGCCCATGGTCTTCATCGCCCGCGCCGCGGCCCCGACGTTTTCGGCTCGCGCCGGCGATTTAAGTACAAAATAAAGCTGCATGCCCATCTCCCAACAAAACGGAGCATATTGTCCCACAAATCCCC
Source organism: Oceanisphaera sediminis (assembly GCF_039539745.1). NCBI lineage: Bacteria > Pseudomonadati > Pseudomonadota > Gammaproteobacteria > Aeromonadales > Aeromonadaceae > Oceanisphaera > Oceanisphaera sediminis. Next base: position 92,807 of record NZ_BAABDS010000015.1, on the reverse strand, counting down.
CCAGGGTGGGACACCCATCTTTCAGACCCGAAACCCGCTCCCACCATGGGACACCCACTTCGAACGCTGCGCCCCCGCCATGGGACACCCACCTCAAATTGCTCATTTTTTAATCTAAACCTATATTTAAGCTCTGCCCTCGAAATGGATAGTCGCATTATGACCCGCCCACGATCCGAGCTGGTATCACCCGATGAAACACCTTATTACCACTGTATCTGCCGCTGCGTACGACGCGCCTACCTGTTCGGTGAAGACCAGCTGACCGGCCAGAATTACAGCCATCGCAAACAATGGGTGCTGGATCGCCTGCGCCAGCTGCAGTCCGTGTTCACCATCGATCTGTGTGCTTATGCGGTAATGGCCAATCACTATCATCTGGTTGTTCATGTAGATACCCAGGCGGCTCTGGCACTGGATGAGACTGCGGTTGTAAGCCGGTGGCGCAAGTTATTTCGTCTGCCGGTATTGGTTGAACGTTATGTGGCGGGCTCGAACGGTTCGGATGCGGAGCAAGTGGCGGCAAAAGGTATTATCGCGCTGTGGCGCGAACGCCTGGCCGATTTATCCTGGTATATGCGATGCCTGAACGAACACATTGCCCGCAAGGCCAACCTCGAAGACGAATGCACAGGGCGGTTCTGGGAAGGCCGCTTTCATTCTCAGGCGATTCTGGATGACGCCGGCTTGCTGACCTGCATGACCTATGTCGACCTCAACCCGTTACGCGCCGGTATCGTCAAACAGCCTGAAGCGTCCGCCGATGTCTCTTTACACCAGCGGTTACAGCAATACAAAGCAGGCAGTGCTTCGACATCTACCTCCAAAAAGGCGACTTCACAACCTCATTTACTCCCATTTGTCCGCGACCTTACAGAGGATAAACGCAAGGGAATTCCCTTTGCTCTAGGCGATTACCTGGCCATGATTGATTGGGTAGGCCGGGTTCAATGCGAGGAACAACAAGGCTACATTCACTCCGGTGTACCTCCCCTGTTGGACAGAATGGGGCTTGATGCCAACAAGTTTCTGACCGCAGTAAAACCACATCAGCTGTCACATGGCACCGTTATCGGCCATGCCTCGGCCAGAATCGCCTACGCACGACTGCATCATCGACGATGTGTTATCGGCCCCGTTATTTCCACCTGAATTACCAGGTTACTGTTCGGTGATGACAACCAAGTACAGCCTTGCGACCTGTACCATCTCTGCTTCCTATCCAGCCCTTCACCCTACCATCATTCGCCATTTATCCGACTAAATTTCGGGATTGACGGTACAGAACCGCTGTTTCTAGCAGACGGTCGATTCAGACCGTCAAAAGTGAGCCAACAAGAGTAACAAAGGGCCACAAAAGGACAGCCACTTTTCAGAGATGGGTGTCCTTTTTCACTTTTTCATTGCTGTTTAATTTGAAAGCAGCATCCACCGCTCAAAATCTAGTCATCCTCAACGACTCACCGGGTTACTTGTTGTAACGTTTGAAGTGGCTGTCCTTTTTCACTTTGTCCTTTTCACTCTTCTCACAATACAGGAGTACGCATGAGCAACAATGCCAGGGACATGGCCCGAATCATCATGATTCGGTTTAATGACTTTTATCGCTGCTTTCTCGATATCACTCAGGAAGCCCAGGCCAGGTTCGAGCACAAGGACTGGCCAGGCGTTCAGCAGGCCGGGCGACAGCGTATTCGTCTATACGACCAGCATGTGAATGAGGCTGTGCAGGCCATTCGCCATCATAACGGCGGTGGCCCCTTGAGCCAGCACCAGCTAAAAGCCATCAAGCAGGCATTTAATGATCTGCTGACCGAACATGCCAATCCGGAAATTGCCGAGTCTTTTTACAACTCGGTGTATCGCCGTTCCTTTCGCCATCAGAACATTCGGGCAGAAAACCTGTATGTGCACGGCTTTGTTCATCGCTCGCCTTCGCCGGATCTCAGCCCCTGTTGTAGTAGCTACCCCATCAAAGCGGAGGATGTGAACAAGACCCTGCGCCAGGTGCTGCAGGCACTGCAGCTCGACGTTCCGTTTCGGGATCTGGAGCTGGACTTACAGTACCTCGACCGCTATCTGCAGCAGTTTGGTCCGGCCGAGTTAAGTGACGGCAACGCCAGCCTGATTTTTATCAAGCACCTGTTTTTTCGCAACAAGGGCGCCTACCTCATAGGCCGGCTGGAATGCGGCAACAGCTGCCTGCCCTTCATTCTGCCCATTCTGCATCATGAACAGGGCGGCCTTTATCTCGACACGCTAATCCTCTCTAACGACGACGCTTCCATTCTGTTCGGCTTCGCCCGCGCCTACTTTATGGTGTGGTGCCCGGTACCGGCGCTACTGGTGCATTTTTTACGGCCGCTGTTGCCCAACAAGGCCGATTACGAAATCTACAACGCCATCGGCTGTCAGAAGCACGGCAAAACCGAGTTTTACCGGAACTTTCTGCAGCAGCTGCACCACTCCCGCGATCAGTTTGTGGCGGCGCCGGGAATAAAAGGCATGGTGATGCATGTGTTCACCCTGCCCTCTTATGATGTAGTGTTCAAAATCATCAAGGACAAGTTCACGCCGCCCAAAGATGTCAGCCACGACACGGTGCGCGCCAAATACCGGCTGGTAAAACAGCACGACCGGGTGGGCCGCATGGCCGATACCATGGAATTCACCAACTTCGAGCTGCCGTTGCATCGCATCAGCCCCGAATTGCTGGCCGAGCTGCAGCAGGTCGCGCCCTCCTTGCTCACCATCAAGGACGATACCCTGATGATTCGTCATCTTTACACCGAGCGGCGCATGACCCCCCTCAACATTTATCTGGAGCATGCCACCGATCAACAGGTGGTTGATGCCATCGATGAATACGCCAACGCCATCAAGCAGCTGGCCACCGCCAATATCTTTCCCGGCGACATGCTGTTCAAGAACTTCGGCGTGACCCGTCACGGCCGGGTGATCTTTTACGACTACGACGAAATTGCCTACATGACCGAGTGCAACTTTCGCGACATCCCCGAGGCCCGCTACCCGGAAGACGAGTTCAGCGCCGAGCCCTGGTATTCGGTGGCGCCCAACGACATTTTTCCCGAAGAGTTCGCCACCTTTCTGCTCAGCAGCCCGCGCATTCGCGAGGCCTTCAAACAGCAGCACAACGATCTGTTTACCGCCGGCTACTGGCGCCAGCTGCAACAGAACATCAGCGACGGAATATTCGGCGACGTTTTCCCCTACCGGCGCAAGCGTCGCTTCCGGTATTTGTACTCATAAATGAAAAAGGACACCCATCTTTGAAAGATGGGTGTCCTGTCTGGGGTGTCCTGTCTGGGATGTCTTGAAAAGTGGGTGTCCCATGTCACTGACTCTGGACCCCCGCCTTCGCGAGGGTGACGAGAAAGAAAAGCTAGCCCCAGTATCCACATCAGTTATGAGATATTACTTATCACCATTCCCTATTCCCCGCTCTAACCAGCCCTATAACTGCGGGTGGCTCAGGGCCTCGCGGGCTACCAGGATGCCGTTGATATCGGCATAGAGGTAATCACCGGGATAGATAGTAACGCCGGCAAAGGTGACCGGCACATCCACATCCCCCAGACCGCGCTTTTCGGTCTTCATCGGGCAGGTACCCAGCGCCTTGACGCCCAGGGCCATGCTGCCGATGGCACCGGCATCGCGAATCGCGCCGTTAATTACCACCCCTTCCCAACCATTTTCTACCGCCAGCTCGGCCAACTGGTCACCCATCAGCGCCCGGCGCTGCATGCCGCCGCCATCCACAACCAATACCTTGCCGGTACCCGGCGTGGCCACCAGTTCCCGCACTCGGGAGTTATCCTCGTAACAACGCACCGTAACCACCTGACCCCAGAACACATCCTCGGCACCATAATCTCTGAACAAGAGGTCCAGTATCTTTACCTTGTCGCCGTGTTCGTCACATAAATCCGGTAATAAATCCAACATCTTGCGCTCCTTAACGTTGTAATATCGCCCATTCGCTCCCGTTTTGCCCCACACCCTAGACAAGTGCAGAGCCGGGACTTTGCCTCAGACTAGCTCACCCTAGCGCCAGCCGAAAGACAGTCGCGTTATCAGCCTTCTTTATAACATTTGGCGGTATTTGTTAAAACTTTGCTTGACCTGGATCAGACAGCCCCCTAAAACTATTTAACATTATCGGCTGCAGGCTGTTGTTATGCCCCTGTTAACTGTTAAAATAAGGCAACGTTAGGTAATGGACCTCTGTTCGTCCCGTCTGTCTATTTTTTGGGCGTGAAGCAGTAACTGCATGGGATGCAAATAAAAACGGCTCAAAGAAACAGGGCCACCGGGCCTGTGCCTTACCTCCCACGGCGGTAGCGCAAGGCAAAGAAATGATGCGGTAGCGTGAACAAGCGACACCTCCCTTCCAACGCCGGTAACTGTTGAAACTGAATTCTATTTACATCTAAAAAACAGGTAGGCTCATGCAGACTCCTCACATTCTGATCGTCGAAGACGAATTGGTTACCCGCAATACCCTGAAAGGCATTTTCGAGGCCGAAGGCTACGCCGTACTGGAAGCCACCGACGGCGAAGAAATGCACAAGGCGCTGTCCGGTAACAAGATCAATCTGGTGATCATGGACATCAACCTGCCCGGCAAAAACGGCCTGCTGCTGGCGCGCGAACTGCGTGAACAACACAACCTGGCATTGATGTTTCTGACCGGCCGCGACAACGAAGTCGACAAGATCCTGGGCCTGGAAATAGGCGCCGACGACTACATCACCAAGCCGTTCAACCCGCGCGAACTGACCATTCGGGCCCGCAATCTGCTGAGCCGTACCATGCAGACTCCGGAAGCGCAGGAAGAAGAAAAGCAGGTAGAAGCCTACCGCTTCAACGGCTGGACCCTGGACATCAACAGCCGCGCTCTGGTCAGCCCCAACGGTGAAATGTTCAAGCTGCCGCGCAGCGAGTTCCGCGCCATGGTGCACTTCTGCGAAAACCCGGGTCAGATCCAGAGCCGTGCCGAACTGCTGAAAAAAATGACCGGCCGCGAGCTCAAGCCTCACGATCGCACCGTGGACGTAACCATTCGCCGCATTCGCAAGCACTTCGAGTCCATTCCCGACACCCCGGAAATCATCGCCACCATCCATGGTGAAGGCTACCGCTTCTGCGGTGACCTGGAAGGCTGATAAAAAACCCGCTTCGGCGGGTTTTTTTATACTCTAACCGTATAGCAATCGTTAAAAACTGCCAGATTTTACCTTGCTAGCCCGCCTAAAAATCATCCATACCACCGTTAAGGTTTTCACTCAAATCATGGTATTATCTGCGCAATTTTTTGTATTGCAGGTTTACCCTATGCCAGTCATGCCCGTTTTTGTCATCAGCCTGAAAAGAAGTCAGGAGCGCAGAGACTATATAGCCAGCCAGCTGCAGGCTCAGGGAATAGATTTCTCGTTTTTTGATGCCATAGACGGCAGTGATAAAAGTAACCCACTACTCAAGCGTTACAACTACACCAAGCGACTGTGGCTGACCAGCGGCAAAATGCCCACCAATGGTGAAATAGGTTGTTACGCCAGTCATTACTCCCTGTGGCAAAAATGTGTAGACATGAACCAGCCGCTGGTGGTGGTGGAAGATGATGCAAAAATCTGCCCTAACGCAGAACAAACTCTGAAGATGGTGGCCGAAAAAATTGAACAGTATGGTTGCTTACGGCTAGAAACCGTGATCAGGGGCGAAACCATCCCCATGGAGGAAGCTGAACATTACCGCATCAGCTGGATGAGTGACAACTTCGGTGGTCTACGCGCCTATGCCCTTGCACCTTGGGCGGCAAAAAAACTGCTGAATGGCTCAAAGACCTGGTCGCTACCGGTAGACAACTACTTGGGTGCCCCTTATTTTCACGGCATGGAATCCTACCACCTGCATCCGGATTTTGCCGAAGATACTCGTCCGTTCGAAACAACTATCCAGTTTTATGACGAGGATAAAGTACCGTTTTATCGTAAACCCAGTCGAGAAGTTTATTCCGCCTATCGAAAGCTAAGGCTTTACTTACACAATAAAAAATTCAAAAAAAACCTTAACCGCACGGGCTGATTGCATGTTTAATTTTAACAAAAGCGCATTGTTTACCTGGCTGGAAACTCTCTTTTTGCTAAGCCCCTTAACCTGGACGATGTTCGGATTGTTCAATGTGCCAGATGGTAAGTCGGTACTCAGCCGGCTCATACCTCTAGTTGCAATATATTGTCTGTTTCGCTTCAAAGGCGAGTGGCGTAAAAACCTCGCCATCCCCGGCTTCAAAATGTTCAGCTTAGCCAATATCGCCTTGTTTGTATTGTTCAGCCTGCAGCATCTGCTGGGCGGAGAAGAGTTCAGTTTTGCCCGAACCCTGCTGTTGGTTCAGCTTTATTTAACTGTGCTGCCTTGGCGTAACATCGCTATGAGCCACATAACAGCTGTTGTAGCTCTGGGCGCCATATTAACCGGCGTGGGATCGGTATATGAAGTAATGGTATTGAACATAGGTAGAGCCGGAGCCTTGGCATCCAACCCTATTCCCTATGCAACGTTTGCCTCTGTATTGCTGATTAGTTGCCTGTTTTTCTTGTTCACCCTTAATAACGGTAAACGCCTTGGTGCCCTATATCTTGCCGGTGTTGCAGGTGCCACCACCGCCATTGTTTTCAGCGGTACTCGTGGCGCCTGGCTGGCGGTAGTGGTTACCTTGCTGATGCTGGCCCTGCCCTTGGCCCGCAGGGCCACACCAAAAACATTGCTCGCCACCCTGATAGCCGGCAGTTTACTGGCCAGCGGAAGTATTTACGCCCTGGGGGACAAGCTGGAAAGCCGATACCAGCAAACCAGTGCCGAATTTGCTAACATCACCAACAACAACATGAACACCTCCATCGGCATTCGACTGCAGTTGTGGCAACGGGGCTGGAGCTACATCACACAGTCTCCACTGCTGGGCACCGGTACTGCCGGTTACCTTCATAAAATAGGACAAGACAAAAACGCCGACCTTATCACTCCGTCTGCGGCATATCAGGCAAATGCTCATTTCCATAACCAGTATATCGACACCCTGGTGCGCACCGGTGCCCTCGGCCTGTTTGCACTGCTGGCTTGGATGCTGCTGCCAGCCTGGCTGTTGCATAAACAAGGACACGGCGGCTTAAGAAACTGGGCCCTGGTCGGCACCGCCATCGTGTTGATTGCCGGCCTGACCGACGTACCCTTTCATCACACCCACATCGTTTACTTCTACAGCATGCTGATGGGAGTCATATTGCTTACAGCACGTGAAAACAATGTGAAGGGTGAGGGGTGAGGGGTGAGGGGTGAGGGGGGAGGGGTGAGGGGTGAGGGGGGAGGGGTGAGGGGTGAGGCCATATTGTAGGGTCGAATTCATTCGACCAAAAATATTACACCATAGCTAAAGTGGCCCAATAAATTGGGCCAAATGCCTTCACTTCCACGCTTTAATCTGTGCCAATAGCCCATTGGTAGCACCATCATGCGTGGTCGTTACCTCATCAGAGGACAAGTCGGTTATCAAACGGGCGGCCAGTTTTTTACCCAACTCCACCCCCCATTGATCGAAGCTGTTGATGTTCCACATAATGCCCTGCACAAAGGTCTTGTGCTCATACATGGCAATAAGGGCGCCCAGATTATAAGGCGTTAGTTCATCACACAAAATAGTGGTGCTGGGGCGATTACCGTCCATCACCTTGTAGGGCGCCAGCCGAGAAATGGTCTCGGCATTCAATCCCTCGGCCGCCAGCTCGGTCTCTACCTGCGGTTGGTTTTTACCGAAAGCCAGCGCCTGAGCCTGGGCCAGCATATTGCCCAGCAGCTTGCGTTGGTGCTCGGGGTAGTTGTAATGAGAACGGGCAAAACCAATAAAGTCCGCCGGCACCACCTGACTGCCCTGATGTAACAACTGAAAAAACGCATGCTGACCGTTGGTGCCCACTTCTCCCCACACTACAGGGCCGGTATTATAGGTAGTCTTCTCTCCGGCGTTATCCACTCCTTTGCCGTTGGACTCCATATTCAGCTGCTGCAAATAAGCCGGAAAACGCGTCAGATGATGGCTGTAGGGAAAAACGCCTTCGCTCTGCAGCCCCAGCACATTGATATTCCATATACTCAGCAGGGCCAGTAATACCGGAATATTCTGCTCGAAAGGCGTATGGCGCAAGTGTTCATCCATCTCGTGGGCGCCTGCCAGCAGTTGCTCGAAGCGGTCGAAGCCCACAGCCAACGCAACCGGCAGACCAATGGCCGACCACAAAGAAAAACGCCCGCCAACCCAATCCCAAAACTCGAACATATGTTCGGTATCTATACCAAATGCCTGCACCGCAGGGCCATTGGTCGACACCGCCACAAAATGCTTTTTAACCTGTGCCGGATCATCACAGGCCGCCAGCAACCAGGCGCGGGCAGCACGGGCGTTGGTCATGGTTTCGTCGGTGGTGAAGGTTTTGGAAGAAATCACAAACAGGGTGCGGGCCGGATCCACCACCGCCAGCACAGAGGCCAGTTGGGCGCCGTCCATGTTCGACACAAAATGCACGCGAATGCCCTTGTCCTGGTAAGGCGCAAGCGCCTCGGCCACCATGGCCGGCCCCAGATCGGAGCCACCAATGCCGATGTTAACCACATCCGTCATCGGAAGGTTGGTAAAACCGAGCCAGTCGCCAGCATGCACCCGCTCGCAAAAGGTACGCATTCGCGCCAGCTCTGCATGCACCAAGGGCACTACATTCACTCCGTTCAGCGCCGCGCTGGCACCGGCCGGCATACGCAGCGCCGTATGCAGCGCCGCCCGGCCTTCGGTATGGTTAAACAGGTTATCGCCAAACAGTGCCTCTATGGCCGGCCTAAGCTTCATGTTTCGCGCCAGCTCGCACAACAAAGCCAGCACTTCACTCGACCAGTGCTGGCGAGACAGGTCCACCCTCATGTGTTCGCCAAAGGCGAAACAAAAGCGCGAAAACCGTGCAGGATCCTCGGCAAAGCGTTGGCTCAGACTCATTGCCTGCTCCTGCTGTTTAAGCTCCTGTAGCGCCATAAACCGTGGCTGCTGAATTAAAGATGTCATTCCAATCCCGTTATTTATTATCAAATTTTCATTGTGAGGCGTGAGGCGTGAGGCGTGAGGCGTGAGGCGTGAGGCGTGAGGCGTGAGGCGGGTATTGTAGGGTTCAATTTATTGGACCAACCTAATTGCCACATCGCTGGTCGAATGAATGCGACCCTACGCCAAGCCTCACCTCTCACTCGCTATCACCACCTCGGTCCCCGGCAACAGCTCTCCCAGCCTGGCCTGCAGCACCGCCTTGGCACCGGCCTCGCCGTGTATCAATCTAATCTGACGGGGCGCCGGCACAATGCCGGTGGCGAAGTTTATCAGATCCTGCTGGCCGGCATGGGCCGAATAGCCGCTTACCTGGTGCACCTGAGCCTTAATAGTGAAACGTTCACCGTCCAGCTCGACCCATCCGTTAGAGGTATTATCTTCACCAAAACGGGGGCCGTATTCCAGAATATCCCGCCCCGGCGTGCCCTCGGCCTGATAGCCCACAAACAGCACATCATTGCGGGCTTCCCCCAACATGGCCTTGAGGTAATTCACCACCCGGCCGCCGGCGCACATGCCGGAGCCCGCCAGCACCACACAAGGCTTGCGTGAGCGAGCCAGGTAGTTCACCGTATTCAGATGATCCCGGTGGCTGTTTATCACCGTTAATTGCTCGAACGACAAGGGATGCCGCCCCTCGCCCACCCGCTCTCTGGCCTCATCATTCCAGAACGGCTTGAGCTGGCGATACAGGCCGGTAAATCTGGCGGCTAGCGGCGAGTCTACCACTACTTCCAGCTCGTTCCAGGGCAAGTCTGGTGCCGCAGCTTCGCTACCAAATTCCGCCATCAGGCTTTCTATCTCATACAGCAGATCCTGAGTGCGGCCCAGGCTGAAGGCAGGGATCAGCAGGGTGCCGCCATCTTCCAGCGCATGCTCTACCGCCGCCTTCAGTCGCAGTCTTCGATCATGGCGACTTTCATAATTTTTATCACCATAGGTGCTTTCCATCACCAGCACATCACAGCGCTCCGGTGACTTCGGCGCCATCAGCAGCGGCGAATGAGGCGCGCCCAAATCACCGCTAAACACTATACGCTGCTCGTTCACCTCGCACTCCACATAGGCCGAGCCCAGAATATGACCTGCTCGCTGCAGCCGAATGCCAATATCGGTGCTATCTATCGCCTGCCATTCACCATAAGGCAAGGGCCGCAGCCGAGACTTGAGCATTTTCAGCACTCGATTGATCAACTTTTTATTGCGGGTAAAACCGATTTTAAGCGCATCTTCCAGCATGGCCGGCAGCAACAGAGCCGAAGGCTGAGAGCAGTAAATAGGCCCCTTGAATCCGGCCCCCAGCAAATACGGAATTCGCCCCACATGATCGATATGCACATGGGTGACCACCAGCGCCCTGATATGGCCGATATCAAAGTCGATAGCCAAATCGTCACGCCGCTCGGTGCCCTGAAAAAGACCACAGTCGATAAGGATACCGGTACCATTCACTCGTAGCTCGTGGCAAGAGCCGGTGACACCATTTACCGCTCCGTGATGCAACAGCTCAATCCCTTGCTCGCTCATCAAATCACTCCTTTCTTCACTTGCGCGCGTTTCGGTAGTATCCAATTCATTGGGCCTTTTTTGGCACCTCTTGCCGCACATTTTTAGAACCATAGCCCCTCAGATACAAAAATGCCCGCAGCTGGTTCACAACAACGGGCATCAGGATCCAATTCAGCCAGTCCCCTTTACCTCGCACCTGCAGAGCAACAGCGGAGAGCAACGCAAGGGGAGGGTTAGGGAGGCGTTACCGCACCAAGGCCACTACCGGTTTAACGCGTTCGGCCTCATCTACTATCGGTACCGAGGCAGCCGAAAAATCCGTCTTACCCTCTCGCCACACCAAATCGCAAATGCCGTCTTGCGGATTAAACGCCGTGGGCGCATCAAGCAGCAGCTGGCGGATCCGAGCCTGGTTGTAGTCCTCGCATGCAGCATCCAGATCTTTCAGCAAAATGGCCATTTCATCCCAAGGCAGATGTACCTCGTTGGCGGTTCGAATTCGCGGGTGTACCGTGGGTTGTTCGTTACCGCCAATCAGCAACTCTTCATAGAGTTTTTCACCCGGGCGCAGGCCGGTAATCTTTATTTCTATATCGCCATCCGGGTACTGCTCGTCTTTTACATCGAATCCCATCAGCCGGATCATCTTGCGAGCCAGCTCGATAATGCGCACCGGCTCACCCATGTCCAGCACAAACACATCGCCGCCCTTGCCCATGGCACCAGCCTGAATCACCAACTGAGCCGCCTCGGGAATGGTCATGAAATAACGGGTAATGTCTTCGTGCGTCAAGGTAATGGGACCACCAGCCCGAATCTGCTTCTTGAACAAAGGCACCACTGAGCCGGAAGACCCCAACACGTTACCAAAGCGCACCATGCAAAAACGCGTACTGCTCTGCCGTAACGCCAACCCTTGCAGCACCAGCTCGGCCAGCCGCTTGCTCGTGCCCATTACATTGGTGGGGCGAACGGCCTTGTCGGTAGAAATAAGCACAAAGGTTTCTATCCCACAAGCAATAGCAGCTTCCGCCGCCCGCCAGGTGCCGAACACATTATTGCGCACACCTTCAACCACATTATATTCCACCAAGGGAACATGCTTGCAGGCGGCGGCGTGATACACTGTTTGCACACCAAAGACCTGCATTACCGCTTCCAGCCGATTTTGCCGTTGCACCGATGCCATAATGGGCACGATGCGTACCGAATAGCACTGCTCCCGACACAGGCCATTCAGTTCCTGGTCTATCTGATACAGTGCATATTCCGACATTTCAAACAGCACCAGGGTGCTGGGCCCCTGCTGCACAACCTGCCGGCATAGCTCGGAGCCAATAGAGCCGCCGGCACCAGTGATCATTACTACCTTGTTGTTGATATTGGCGGCAATAAGATCGGGAAAAGGCGCAACCGGGTCTCGCCCCAGCAAATCTTCTATGCTGATTTCGTGCAGCTCGTTCACCTTGGCCTTGCCGCTGACCAGATCGGCCATGCCGGGAATGGTAAGAATATCTACCGGCAATAGCTCCAGTCCATCCACAATCTCGCGCCGGCGCTGACGAGAAATACTGGGCATGGCCAGCAACAGCTTCTGGGCGCCGTAGCGCTCGACCAACCAAGCAATATCCGCCGCTGAATATACGGTAAGTCCCTGCAACAGGGCCTTATGCAAACTAGGATTGTCATCCACAAAGGCTACCGCACGATATTCACTGCCGTACATCATAGAGGTATTGAGCTGACGACCAGAGGAACCAGCCCCGTAGATGATCACCGGTGTTTTATACTTTTTGGTACTCTGGTTATACAGCGCCCGAGCCATGGTCCGCGCGCCGCCACACAACAACAGCGCCAAAGCGCTATAAATAATAGGCACGGAGCGTGGCAAAAAGGCACCAAAGTAATAGGCTGCCAGCACCATGGTAACGGCAGAAACAGCGATCCCTCCCATCATGGTAACGGTGGCATGATGCCCCAGATAACGCAGCACGGCCCGATAAAGCCCGAATCGGATAAAATACAGTAAGGTAATCGGCAACATGGTTGCCAGCACCAACCAGTGTGTGTAAGAACCCAACAGATAGGAGCTATCCAGCCGTAACAGATACGCCGCCCAGAAGGAAATGCTGATAAACAGCGTATCAAGCAGCAGGCTGATAAACCGTTTGACCGAACGGGGCTGCTGGAAAAGCCAGCTGATAGCTGAATTCATCGTTATTACCTTATTGAAACTGTTATCGTCAAGAAGAGCGCTGTGCCAGGGTCAATACTTCTGCCAGCACGTCACAACTTTTATTTACTTCCTGCTCCGTCAAGGTGGGATGTACCAAAAACATCAGACTGGTATCTCCCAGCTCACGGGCATGAGGCAGCCGCTTGGCCGGCCGAAAGTCGGTGCCGTCGAACGCTTTTTCCAGATACACCTCAGAGCAACTGCCCTGAAAACAGGGCACGCCCCGGCTCATGACTTCATCCACTATCCGATCCCGGCTCCAGCCGACCGCCAGCTGCTCGGGGTTAACAAACAGATAGTGTTTGTATTCCGCATGCTCCATGTATTCCGGCACCACAACGGTGCGCACCACATCAAAACCACGGGCGACCTCGTCAATACGGGCACCATTGGCCTGGCGAGCCGCCGTCCAGCTGCTCATTCGCTTGAGCTGAATACGTCCGATCACAGCCTGCATTTCGGTCATGCGCAAGTTGGTGCCAAAGCTTTCGTGCAACCAGCGGAAGCCGGCCGTATGCTCTCGCTCGTACACCGCCTCAAAGCTTTTTCCGTGGTCCTTGTAGCTCCACATCTTGCGCCACAGGGCTTCATCATTGGTGGTGACCATGCCACCCTCGCCACCGGTGGTCATTATCTTGTCCTGGCAGAACGACCAGGCACCGATATGGCCGATGCTGCCCACGGCGCGGCCCTTGTATCTGGCACTATGGGCCTGGGCGCAGTCTTCAATCACGTAAAAACCATGTTGCTGACTAAGCGCCATAATGGCATCCATCTCTGCTGGCATACCTGCCAGATGCACCACTACCACTGCTTTGGTATTGGGTGTTAACACCGCCGCAATGTTTTCGGCTTCAATGTTCTGGCTATTCAAGTCCACATCAGCAAACACCGGTCGTGCTCCCGCGGTAACAATAGATGACACTGAGGCTAAAAAGGTACGAGGGGTAACAATCACTTCATCACCCTCACCCACTTCTAGTGCTTTTAGCGCCACATCGAGTGCCAAGGTGCCATTCGCCAAGGCCACCCCATAGTTACTATCGGCCCAAGCTGCAAACTCTTGTTCAAACAGCCGGCACTGCTGGCCAGTCCAGTAATTAACCCTGTTGGAAAGCAGTACATCGCGTGCGGCATTAGCTTCTTCCTCGGTAAAAGAAGGCCAAGGCGAGAAAGGAGTATTCAACATAAGGGGTTATCTCATTACTTTTGTGAAATTTGTTTTAATTCTGACAGAGTAAACGCGCAGGATTGCCAGCTACACAGACCGCCGGAGGCACAGGTTTGACCACTACAGCTCCAGCGCCAACTACAGCTCCAGCGCCAATATCCATTAGTTGGCGCACGCAGGCGCCAACGCCCAGCCAAGCCACGCGCCCCACCCTGACACCACCTGCCAAGGCGGCATTGGGGCTGATATGAACACCAGCTTCCAGCACGCAGTCATGATCCACACTAGCATTGGTATTGATAATACAGGCTTCGCCTAAACGAACATCCACATTAATAACGGCACCAGCCATTACTACAGAGCCGGAGCCAATATGCGCATAACGACTAACCACTGCCGCTGGGTGTACCAGGGTAATCAACTGGGCGCCACTGCCGGCCAGCTGAGCCTGCTTTTCAAGCCGAATGCTATTGTTGCCAATCCCGACTAACACCCCATCAAACTCTGCAAACTTGTCCAGCAGTGCAGCGGTATCACCAGCCACAGGCCAATGGCTATTAAGCATCAGACTAGGCCATGCGTCATCAAAGAAAGTAATGCTCCGCCAACCGACTAACTCAGCCATATCAGCCAATACTTTACCATGGCCGCTCGCTCCCAAAATAGCCAATTTACTCATGACTGTTACTATGATCATCGGCAGTTTTAGACCCGGAAAATTTACTCATCGTAGCCTCGCCATCGGCAGAAATGCCATCGCGCACAAAGACTCTTTTAACAGTAAGCAGCAAGATCTTGAGATCCAGCCATAATGAACCGTTGTCTACATACCATACATCCAGCTTGAACTTGTCTTCCCAGCTGATGGCATTACGACCATTAATCTGTGCCCAGCCCGTTACACCAGGGCGAACCTCATGGCGACGATATTGCTCGGCATTATATAAAGGCAAATATTCCATCAGCAGTGGTCGTGGCCCCACCAGACTCATATCGCCTTTTAACACATTCCACAGTTCCGGCAGCTCATCCAGACTGGTGGAACGCAATAACTGACCAAAAGAAGTAAGGCGCTCAAAGTCAGGCAACGGATTGCCGTTGGCATCCGCTGCATCGCGCATGCTTCTAAACTTGATCATTTCAAACCGCTTGCCATTTATACCGGGCCTAATCTGACGAAACAATACCGGTGAACCTAAATTTTTGCGGATCTTCCAAGCGACAAGAGCGATCACAGGACTAAGCAAGATGAGTCCAAATAAAGAAGCGACAACGTCAAAAAAGCGTTTAATCATTTTTAGCAATCAACTCTGGAAATAAAATATTGATATAGTCATCAGCTAGCTTGGTGTAGGTTCTATGTTCAGCTAACCAGGTTTTCCCCTGACTACCCATCGCGATTCTTTCATTATTAGGCATTTCTGAAAACCTGACGATCTCAGCTGCCAATAAGTCTATATCACCGGCAGGTACAAATACGCCACATCCAGCCTCATCAATCATTGAAGGATGCCCGCTGTAAGAAGCAACAATAGGTTTACCCGCAGCCATGTAATCGATAACTTTATTTAGTGATTGTCCGTAGTCCCAAACTTTAGAAGGATAAACCGAGAAGTAAAGTAAATCAGCATACTGTAACACAGAGAGGACTTGGTTTTTTTTAACTCTAGGAGCGAAGCTTAAGTTAGATAAAGCACTATATTTGTCTATATAGTAATCCAGTAAGGAGCCTGAACCAAGCACTACAAAATGAATAGCGCTGTTGCTCTCTAGCTTCTTTGCACACTGAAAAAAAACATCAAGGTTATTGGTAATGCCAACTGTGCCAGAATAAACCACTAAAAACTTATCTAATGGAAGATGCTTTTTCACATAACAATCGGGCAATGGCTCATGCGCAGGATCAAATAATTCTTCATAAGCCCCCATAGGTATACAATCTACAGTTCGCTCATATCCTAAAACTTGTTTCACATGCTCACCTAAGTTTGGCATTGTACCAACGACAGCATCTGCATATTTGTAACCCAACCTTTCAGCAAAAGCTAGCAGCATAACAAAGGGGTTGCAATTACTAAAACCACCCTCTTCTGTAATACTTAAAGGCCATATATCGCGCACTTCGAAAACCAACTTACACTTGTACTTTCTCTTTAATATCAAACCATTAAAAATGGTTAACAAAGATAAACTAGAAACGATAATCACATCGGGATTAGCTATATTTTTCTTATTTAAAAAAAGTAAATTCCACTCAAAGTGAAACCAACTTAACACCCTGCTCAATGACTTAGCAGCACCATACCGCATCGTTTTAAGCCAAACAAGCTTCACACCATTTAACTCTTGGTGTGTCACAGTCTTATAAAGTTCAGGAACTTCTGCAACATTATTTGAGTCAGAAACTATAGCAATTGGCTGTATATTTTTTTTAGCCATACCTTCTAACAAAGAAAACCCTCGGCTACCAGGCGATGTGACTGATGGGCAAGAGAAGTATTTGGAAATATACCAAACTGTTCTTTTCATAAAAAACATTCTAATCCAAGTCAAAAAAATAAAGCTCCACACATATGGAGCTTACAAAATTCACACCTGATAAAGCTTAGGTATTTTATTAACAACAGTTATAACTTCTTTAAAATCCATACCTAATGTATCTAGATACCAACGAATGTTTTGATATCTGGGTTGGTTTTCGTCTGCAACAAGCTTTAAGGCTTCATCCCTAGTAACTTGACCTTCTCGTATCTGGTTACTTCTAAAAGTATCATGCTCAGTAAAACCTGCCACTGTATAATAAATATAGTTATAAAGCGCAGCTGTACCATCACCAATACGCCATGTTGTACTGGTATCTGGTGCCTTCTCCCAATCATATACATTTAACAAAGTATCATCTATTATATTTTCATCCCAACGCCAGTAGTCGAAAATGTGATAATAATCTTTCTTATCCGTAAAGCTTCGATAGTACTCCCCAGACAAGGTATCCCAAAGCGAACGATTAAAGTAACCAGGACTTTCAAACATAGCCTTTGTTCTTTGATAATGATACCTAAGTTGCTTTGACATGCCATGGCTGTATACTTTACTCCCTTCAAAATCAGGTTTTATGCCTAAAAAACCAGTTTTAAAGTGAGTAACTTCCAAGGGGTTAACTCCCCATAAATTGAGGTTAATACCTGTCTGTTTCTTGACTGTTTCAACGTGCCTAAAGAAATGTTTATCACCTGCTGTTAATAAAGCCATCATTCCTAAATGTGGAGACTTCAACCAGGCTTGAAGATTCATTTTAATATTGCGTCGCTTCTTTGATATATCATCAGCAACAATAATATTCTCAACACCAAGCTGAGCACACATGCGACTAATGTTTCTCCGGCCTAAATCAGTTACCATACCCCAATCATAGGTATAGGTAATTGGCTTCATTTTCAACTCTTCAATAATCAGGTGTAACCCATAGCAACTATCACGCCCTCCGGAGAATGGAACAATACAATCTTGCCCCTTGTTACGTCGATAAGGGGCAAGAAGATTGAATATTTCCTCTTTGGGTTTAGGGTTGTTTTTAGGTTTGTAATTATGACAATAATTACAAACCCCTTCATTATCAAAATAAATAAAAGGCATTGTTTCAGGTAGAATACACTTAGTGCATCTTTTTAAATTTACAGGGGTGTACTTCAACAACCCCTCCTCAGCTTTAATGAACTTAAACTCAGGAATTAAATTTTCTGTTCTTGTTTTATCATCAAAAATAGTAACATCTGCTTCAGATACTGGTATATCTAAAACCACGCCTCGCTCTCTTACCTGCTCAATATCATCACAGGAAATATCAGTAAGAGGATAGCTTTCTGAAGAAAAGAAGCGGCTTTCGCCTTTCTTACCAATATACAGGCTACCATTATTTGAAAAAACAATAGCCTTACCCATTTTAGGTAATACGATGGCACAAGCTACTACTCCCTTGCACAAGCCAAGCACTGCAGAGGGTATACCTTCAATATCTCCTCCCTGGGCTAAATGCATTTCAGTGATTCCCGTAATAACCTCAGAATCAATACTTAATTTTTTATCTAAATTTATTTCTTGCCAAATATCTTCGTCATTTACAATAATTCCATTATGGATTACAACAATATCTCCCCGCACAACGGGTTGATTATCACTTAAACCATTAGTAATTAATCTACTATGCCCCATAACAACATTGGAGGAGTAAGGATTAGCTTTTTTAATTAGCTTCTTAATATCAGCATCAGCTTTATAAACAATGCATTTCTCGTCTTTAAAAAACACAAGACCACTTGAGTCTCTACCTCGCTGCCGAGCATGAAGCGATAATGTATCGAGATCACTTTTAATAAAACCAGATACCGAAATTAAACCAAACAAACCACACATATAATCACCAACGTTTATTTTAAAACTTTTTTATACAACGAAATAAGATTACTCTCTTGCTTAGCCCAAGAAAGGTCAGCCAACTTACAATTATCTACTGCATAGACATACTGTCCAGTCTCGAACTTTTCGATACCATTCCTTATACTTTTTTCATCAAGATCAGTGCAAAATCCTAAAGAGTAATCTGAAACTACTTTTGAAATATCAGGGAAATTAGAAGCAAGCACCGGTAAACCTGCAAATGCATATTCAAACAACTTATTTGGTAAGCAATAATAATCACTCAAAGAAACATTTTCTATTAGACACAAACCAACATCCGCAGAACTAACAACCTCTACAACTTTGCTGTGCTCTACTGCATCATGTACATGAACATTTGAATAAGTAGCTTCTAAAGATTTCAACTCATCATAATACTCACCGTAACCAAGGAAAACCAAGTGTGCTTCAGGCTTTTCTTTAAAAGCTTCAAGGACAACATCAATACCTCGACCAGCACCAAGAATACCAACATAAATGAAAACATTGTTATCTTTTGGTATTAAGAACTTATCTCTAAGATAGTCTTTATTTTGCGAATTAATCTCTTTAAATATCGGAGAGTTAAGTACCACCGAACTTTCTTTGTAGCCAATATTGCTCAGATACCACTGTTTAATAGAGGGGCTCACTACAATTAGGCCGTCAACAAAACGCCATAATGCTTTTTCTACAAACAATGTTGCTTTGCCTAATAGTTTAGACAAACCATTGCGGTCAGACTCCAACTCATGCGCATCATAAACCAATTTTGCTTTAGTAAAAATCTTAACAAAAACACCAACAGGAAAAACTAAAGTATCATTACAATGAATTAGATCAGGCTTTATTTTTAGAGAGTGAAATATTGATTTTATAAAAAACTCTATTAGTGTGAAAAAATGCCTTAAAAAGGCAGGAAGAAAAATCAATTTCTTACTGTTAATGTTAAGTATTACAATATTATAATTATCACAGTTTATATTTTTCGTGCCTTCATTTAGCCTTATACCGACCCCATGCACACTATAACCGTTAGAGTATGCAGACTCCATCTCCTTTAATATTCTAGAGTCAGATCTTACATCCGTATGGGTAAGGTGTAGTATTTTTTTCATATGAAACCTATTAGTTGCCACATTAACGAACCACTTAAAAAACCTATAACACTTAAAGATAAAACCATTAGCCCACAGACTAATTATTGCTTTACATAGCACATAACATTAATTTATAAATCAGGTTAAATAACTATTCGCCTCAACGCTACTTTTAGTCAAGTTTAAAGTTATGATGCTAGATCACGGCTAGTGTAACTTTCGAAAATATTTTTATGTTATTTTTTAGTTATCAAAAATAATGGTTCTGAAGCAAAACCAATAAAAAACCACATAACAGCCCAATATATTCCAACAGCAATATTGCTATATAATAACAAAAATATTAACAAAAAAAACAACCACATGTTTACTACTACGCTCTGAAATCCAACTTGATTTACCTTAGCTAATTTTGACTTATTATACAGGTCTCTTAAGACGAAAAAAAACAACAAAACGACCAAGAGCAAACCTACCAACCCTAACTCAGCCATTACATTTGGTAAAAAACTATGTAATGTTTTCCCCGGATTGCCTGTTGTAAGGTAAGCAACATTTGTATTACCTAAAAATGGAGCGTAGCCCATTTGCTCTACCCCTGATTCTAAAAGTATATCTAGGCGGGAGGTTACTGAAGTAATCTCTCCAGCTCCAAAACCAAACAAATTAGTTTTATTTAAATCAAACCCGCTTAATCGAAGTGCAACTATCGAAAAAATAAGAACACTTAAAACTGCTACAACTGAAAAGGTAACTATAAACTTTAATATTTTTTTTGAGTTTGGGATGGTTAACTTGCCAGCTAAGAATGCATTGCGTAATTTATTATTAAAAGCCAAGAAAGATATAACAACCGTCATCAAATAAACCGCTGTTAAATTTGCTGTTGCTGCATTAGAGCCTATCATTTGGCTACTAATTAAATAAAAAAACAAACCAACACTATATATGAAAAGCCAAAAAACAATACTAGTGTTTTTTTGGCCCTGAACACTGGTCACTATAGTCAAATAAACAAATGATGTCATAATAAACAACATAATAAGAAAGTTACCTGGCCTTTGATAGTTTCCATCAACGCCTTCAATATAGAAAATATCGTCTCTATCTAACAATCGCCCCTGATAGCTGGTGAAAACAACCATACTAATCATAAAAAAAACAAACAAAGCTAACTTTGCAAAAATAAATTTACTTTCAGGCTCTGTTATTCTCTCAAGCGAAAGCCTAACAAACGCGCCAACGAAGAAAAACAACAGTATCCCACCGGTAGTTGCAACAGTGATTTGTTTCAGATACTCCAGATCACCCAAGTCAATTACAACTTTTAATGAAACCCAGACGACCAGCAATAAAAATATAAAAAAATGTAAGCGAACTGATATTAGACCGCAAGCACCTTGCAAGAAAATCGTGCCTCCCGCCAGCGCAACAAAACCGATCAATAGTGGTAAGGCTGCTCCCATCTCTCCAACATTTAGAATGTTTAGCGAAAAGTAAATAAATAGCAAGAGCATTTGCACAAAGCTAACAAGCTTGGGAAGACTTGACCTTCTAATTACAAATAGCTGCATTTCACCCCTCAATACAACGTTTATAAATCTGTTTAAACGCCTTTTGTTCGTCAAAGTATGAGTTATGCCACAGTAGAGTGAAACAGCCACCTAGCTTACGGCATTTATCCTTCAGTTCCAGAAACTTGTTTTGAGCATTATCAGTAATGCCTAACCCAAGGTATACGCTGTCTATCACTGTGCATTCCATGGCTATCAGTGGCCGGATACGTATATCCAGTATTTTTTGAGTTACGGGGTTAAAAGCTTGATATTCAAAACAGGTGCCACAACGAAAGCCTGGCCGGTCGGCATAGCTTAGTGTGGTCTCATAACTCATACCTGCATCATTCCAGGCTTGTAGCGTAGTGGGCTGCTCCCAACGCAAGTAGTGCATACGTCCGCCCAGTACATTTTGGATTATGCCTTCTTTCTGCATAACAGCATGCAGTCTTTCTGCTTCTTGTTTAATCAACTCAGGATTTTGGTAAGTACCGTAGCTGGGATGCAAGCCAATTTCATGTCCGCGTTGATGAATTCGTCGCATCAGGTTGCGAATTACAGGATGCTCAGGTTGATATTCTCCATCATTGGGATGATTACCACCGCAGATAAAATAAAAAGCACTTTTAAGGTTATTAGCTTCAGATACATCCATCAGCCAATCGAAAGTATTGTAAGGGTCCGCTGAGTTCAGCTGGGTGCGCGTTGCCAGTTTGACATAAGGTGCAGTTACAAAAGATTTAATGTCGTGACGTTTAAGCAGATGGCCTGCCATCATTCTGGCAATCATAGACCATGACTTAAATCCATACTGACTGGGAGCATCCACATCGTGTGAAACTCTCATACTGAACTGATGCTGTTTAAGCACCAGCTGTGGCCAGACCTCCTGAATTACCTGTCCTAAAATATGCAGCCATTCATCTACTATCGGCCGCTCCAGGTAGCCGTGTTTGTAAGCATGCGAAGACGCTGCGGGAAAACGCTGATGGTTATCCAGATCGGTACGGCCCACTTCTTCCAGTCGGGAGAGCATCCAGTAGGTAAGGCCGAGAATGTCGTAGTGGATGACGGTGCCCTGCTCCTTGTGTTCAATCAACCGAGATGGCAAGGCTGCCAGACCAGGGACAGGTATCAGGTCGTCTATGGCAGGCTGATAACCTTCCGCTTCGGCATTCCACTCTCGACAGGGAAAATCGGAGCTGGACTGATGAAAGGCAGCAAAAAGATTATCAAAAATAATCTGCCCTACAGCCGTTGAGTGATGCAGGCGCAAGGAGTTGTTTTCATGCACCAGTATGAATTCATGACCAAAACGTTCCTGCAACAGAACGCCCAGCCAGGACAGAGCAGCTTGAGAAAA
The DNA here is from genome assembly GCF_039539745.1 of Oceanisphaera sediminis. Lineage (NCBI taxonomy): Bacteria > Pseudomonadati > Pseudomonadota > Gammaproteobacteria > Aeromonadales > Aeromonadaceae > Oceanisphaera > Oceanisphaera sediminis. The sequence continues at coordinate 70,269 of NZ_BAABDS010000015.1, read as the reverse complement.
AAACATGAAGGGTCCGATTCTGTAGAATTAAATCAGGATTTTAAAATGGTGCGTAATGTAAGCGCTGCTTTAAGAAAGCGAGATTGTGTTCTTGATACGCTAAAATAAGGTACTTGCTGAGCCCCAAAGGCCCTGAAAAATCTTTCAATTGGCTCAATCATAGAGCCTTCAAAGTCAAAGCTTTTAGTCACGGTTGCCGCAAACTGAATGGCTTCCCACATGCACAGACTGGTAGCTCCGCTGTTACGCAGGTCGGGATCGCCACCACCCAGCAGGTAATAAGCACTGTTATTATCCCAGATGATATAAACCCCCGCATGATGACGACCTTGCTCATCTACCGCAATAAAACACTTGCCGGCATTCCGTGACGTTGCATTTTTATCAATACGCTTAACCAGCTCTTCACTATAGGGCAAAGTCATGCCCTGACGGGAGAAAACCTTTCGGTTGAGCTTAAGAAAGGTATCAATGGGAAGATCGGTGACAACTTTTACACCTGCTTTATTTTGTGCTTTTCTAATATCTGTACGGATATTGGTATCAAAATTTTTATTAACCATATCCAGATCATTCAGCTCGTTAATAATATAGGTATAACGAGTAGTTTGCGCATATCCCATCCAGTGCAAAGGCAACCAGTTTGTACATTGATGATGCCAGTTTTGACTGTAGTGAACATGCATTGGAAGCTGGCTATAGAGCGCCTGCAAAAGATCTTTTTCCTGCGCAAGACGCCGAGCATATTTGGCAACGCTAGGACGAAGCCATGGCCCCAGATGCTGAGTCAGTGCCGGTTGAGACAATATGGTTAATCCATATTTTTTTTTGGTGACGTAAGGCATGGAGGCATGAATTTCATCTCCTTTTTCCACCAGCACCACATCCCAGCCGTCTCCTGCTACGGAATCCAGCCACCAAGCCTGACTGAAGATAGGAATAGTGATTTCTTTCTCACAAAGCTGGCGGTATTTATTTTTATTTGACATTAGTTACAGACCAATCCAATTTTTTTATTTCTTTGTTAAGTAGTGAGATTTCACTTTCATTCAGCACTAATCTTTCAGTAAGATTAATTATTGCAGATTCACATTCTTGCCGTTCGTTAAAGTTTAAAAACCGACCAACATCACTTACAGTCTTTTGATTTAAATCCAGGTAATTAACAATAGAGAACCTATCTTTCTCAAAAAGCGCTGAGTCTTCTGATATTTGTTTTTCAATATCGAATATCTGCCTAACTATCTGCTCAGGCCATTCAAGCTTATTAAGCTCAGAAACACTTTTTGGCATGATACTCCAAAAGCTGTTTTCTTTAATACCCAATTTACGCTTTGCCAGCAAAATAGACTGTGCAGTGTATTCAGGCTCTCTTCTAGCATAGATAAACTTTGCTTCAGGAAAAGCTTTAGATAGCAATCTCAATCTTTGCCCTGCATTCAAATTCTTAAAAACCAACGGTTTGTCATACTTATTAATTACTGAGGAGATCTCTTCTCTTATCTCCTTAACCATTTTATCAGTCACACCCTGATGATCTATAAAGTGTCTGTCTCTGGGTAACCAACGATACCAAAACCCTCCACATTCACTGGGCGATCTGAGACCTTTGGTAGCACCATGGTTAGAGCTGAAGCAGTTATGCGCTTTTTGTTTGAATAATTTATTGCTCAACCAAAAACCAAAAAAAAAGTTCTTGTTAAACTTGCATACCAGGTTATCGATATACAACACATCAAATTGATTAGTAATTGTCTGGTAAAGAATAGTAGAACCCGTTCTGGGAGCGCCGATAATAAAAACGGGCTGATGCTTAAGGGGCATGTTAGAGTATTTTCTATATTGCCTTTTTTCCCATAGCTTAACCACAGGTGATAACAGGCTGAACAACTTATTCATAAAGAATGAAAAATATCTTTTCGGGTCCAAGTACTTATTCAAACTAACTGTTCCTTCTGGCATGTGAGTAGATCAAAAAGTAAAAAAACAAATAATAAAGAGATAACACCACTACCAGAACATGTAAAAAATTCTCAATTGTATATTCCTGAAGCTGACTAAAATAAATAACAAAAACATACAAAAACAGCAAACCAAACTGCCACAGCATTCCAAGCTTATTCTTCTTGTTGATCTGGTTCATTACTGTAAGTGGAGACACCACGAATTTTATCATAAAAAATGGAATCATTATTTTTGCATAGGTGCCCGCAACACGCCAGTCAGGACCAAAAACATAATGAAAAAGATCTTCCACAAAAAAATACAAAACAAAGTAAACCGGAAGGCTTATTATAACCAATTTTTTGGTTGCACTAATAAAACTGTTATAAGCTCTTCCCGTCTGCTGATATTCTTTACTGGCTTGCTGAAAAAAAACCTGGCCAACCGCATTACCTATCAAGCTTGCAGGCATACCCAACATGCGCTCCGTAAAGCTGTAATGCCCTAGAGTTGACAGTCCGTAGTAAGATGATATCAACACATTATTAATGTTCTGGGAAAGCGTGTTTGCCAACCCGGCCCATAAGGTAAACTTGGGAAAATCCCTATATCTTTTAGCCAGCACAATCACTTTTCTTTTACAAAGCGACCTTGATAAATCATCCTTACCTATATTTTTTATTAGTCGGGTATTGGCAACAAGCTGAGAAAAAATTTGTCCACCAATCAAACCAGCAGCACCACTTTTAAAGAAGCCAACACTTAACTGAACACTAGCTGTTACAAATGACTTGGCAATAGCAGCATTTCTAAGATCTTTATAATGCTTTCTTCTTACATTGTAATAATTAAGAACATTAAAACATCCAGACAAAAAAACTGATAAAGGAACAAAATAAAGCCAAAATCCTATACTTTCATTTCCTAATGACTCTTTTATCTTTTCATTAGAAAAAACCACCACCAGCAACAATATCATGGAGATTGTTGTGCATATAGCAAAACCCAGCACCACCAGGTTAATGGCTTCACTGTCTTTTCTTGGAAGCATTATTGCCAACTCATAACGACCGTTAGCAATACTGGCAAAAACTGCAGTAATGGCAACAAACAGGCCCAGAACACCAAAATCTTCAGGCGAGTAGATCCTTGTCAGGATAGGGCTGATCGCAATGGGGATCGCTTGCGCAACTGCAGTACCCGTCATCAAGGTTAAGACATTTCTACTGAATTCAGATTTAGCTTTCAACTAATGGCCTACTGTAAAACAATTAAAAAATAAAAGGCACCAGCAAGCATACACAGATACCATAAAAAAGAGATAAAGGAATACCAACTTTGACATAGTCGAGATAACAGTAGTTCCCCGCACTGTAAACCATTAAGTTGGTTTGATAACCATAAGGGGTTAAAAACGACGCGCTGGCGGCAAAAGCGGTGGTCAACAGCAGGGGCTTAGCATCCACCTGATATTGTTCCGCTATGGCAAGACCGATGGGAAATGCCAGTGCTGCGGCGGCATTATTGGTAATCAGCTCGGTCAGCAGCCAGGTGGTGAGATACAAGCCCACCAGTGCGCCCCATAATCCCCACTGGGAGAACATCTCCACAATGTATGTAGCCATGCTGTTTGCCAGCCCGGAGTTCAGCATGGCCTGGGCCACGCCCAGGGCACAGCCAATAATCAGTGCCAGCTCCACCGGTGCCCGCCGGCGGATTTCCGAGGCAGACAATATGCCAAACGCAAGATAAGCCAGTAACAGCAGCGCCATCGCATCCAGCAAACTGAGTACCTCCGTGGCTGCCAGCAACAGGGCTGAAAAGAACCCCGTTACTATGCTGGCACCACGCCATCCACCGCTTTGGGTGCTATCTGGCATGCCATTTACCATGACAAAATTGCGAGCAATATTTGGTCGGGTATTAAAGTCGTCTCCAACCGCCAGCACCAATACATCCCCCGGGCGTAATGCCAGATTGCCCAACCCTCCTGCCAGCCGTTGGCTGCCCCGGCGCACCGCCACCACGGCGGCGTCGAACTGGCTGCGAAATGCCGCATCCCGAATGGTGCCGTTAACCAGAGTAGAAGACGGGCTTAACACCACTTCCACCAAGTTACGCTGCAGTAAGCCGGATGGAGTATGAGCAAGCTCAAGGCCCGGCAGGGCCAGCAGTTTATGCACCTCGGCCATATTGCCGGAAAATACCAGTCTGTCTTCCGCCTGCAATATTTCAGTGGGCTTAACGGGAGATATCAGGCTTGTGCCTCGCACCAGCTCAACCAGAAACAAGTCTTCAAGCTGCCTTAGCCCGGCTTCGGCCACGGTTTTCCCTACCATAGGTGCGCCGGAACACAGCCTAATTTCTGTAAAGTAATGCGCGTTTTTACTTTGCTCCGCCACTCCGTTTTCTGGCAGCAGCTGGTAGCAAAGCAGCAGTACCAGCACACCGCCCACAAATACAGGAGCTCCCACCAGGGTAAAGTCAAAAAACGAAAACCCCGGCAAGCCGGCATTTCTGGCCAGACCATCAATGATCAGATTGGTTGACGTGCCCACCAGTGTAAGCACACCGCCCAGAATAGCGGCATAAGACAGCGGGATCAGCAAGCGGCTGGGTGCTATTGCCTTGTTACGCTTTATCGGCCCCATCAAGGTAGCGACAACGGCGGTGTTGTTGGTAACGGAAGAAAGCAGCCCTGCCCCGCTCATCAGCTTTAGCAGCACGTTGCGTTCACTGCCCTTCAGCAACCAGCCGGCCAGACCATGCACCAGACTGGTTTTCTCCAGTGCCAGTGAGGCGATTAACAGCAGAAACAGGCTGACCAGTGATTCGTTCACAAAGTTCAGCAACAGCTGTTCTTTGCTGAGCAAACCACCGAAATAAAAAATCAGCACGGCACCGCCAAAGACATACAGCGGCCTGATGCGGGTAAACACCAGTGTTGCAATCAGGCCAGCCAGCACTAAGGCAACAACAGCTGCACTCATTTCAATTAGCGCCCAACAATACACCCTTTTCTTTGAGCAACTGGATCACCGCGTCGGCGGCTTCGTCGGCGCTGAGGCGGGTGGTATCCAGATGGATTTCTGCCGCTTCCGGTTGCTCGTAGGCCGAGTCGATGCCGGTGAAGTTTTTCAGCTCACCACGACGGGCTTTCTTGTACAGGCCCTTCACGTCACGCTCTTCGGCCACGTTCAGCGGGGTGTCGACAAACACCTCGATGAACTCGCCCTCGGCCAGTGACTCGCGCGCCATGCGGCGTTCGGCACGGAACGGCGAGATGAAGGCGGTCAGCACAATCAGGCCCGCGTCGACCATCAGCTTGGACACTTCCGCCACCCGGCGAATGTTTTCTACCCGGTCGGCGTCGGTAAAGCCCAGATCCTTGTTCAGACCGTGGCGCACGTTGTCGCCGTCCAGCAGGTAGGTGTGGCCACCCAGGGCGTGCAGCTTCTTCTCCACCAGGTTGGCAATGGTCGACTTGCCGGCACCGGACAAACCGGTAAACCACAGCACGCTCGGCTGCTGGCCTTTGGTCAGCGCCCGGGCTTCCTTGTTGACATCCACGTGTTGCATGTGAATGTTCTGGCTGCGGCGCAGGGCAAAGTGCAGCATGCCGGCGGCCACCGTGGTGTTGCTGAGGCGGTCGATCAGAATAAAGCCGCCGGTGTCCTTGTTGGTCTGGTAATCATCGAAGGCGATGGCGCGGTCCAGACTCAGGTTACAGACGCCGATGCCGTTCAACTCCAGCTGTTTGGCGGCGGTGTGCTCCAGGGTATTCACGTTCACCTGATACTTGATGTCGGTCACGCTGGCGGTCACGGTCTGGGTGCCAATCTTCAGCAGATAGGGGCGACCGGGCAGCAGGGCGTCGTCGTGCATCCACACCAGGGTGCTTTCAAACTGATCGGCGGTCTCGGCCGGGGCCTCGGCGATGGAGATCACATCACCGCGGGAGATATCGATTTCATCGGCCAGGGTCAGGGTGACCGACTGGCCGGCCACCGCCTGCTCCAGATCGCCGCTGTAGGTGACGATGCGCTCAACCGTGCTTTCCTTGCCCGACGGCTGCACGCGAATGCGGTCACCGGGCTTGATCACGCCGCTGGTGATGGAGCCGGAGAAGCCACGGAAGTCCAGGTTGGGGCGGTTGACCCACTGCACCGGCAGACGGAACGGCGCGCGCTGCATGCGGGTGTCGTCCACTTCTACGGTTTCCAGAAAGCCCATCAGGGTGGTACCGTGATACCAGGTCATTCTGGGGCTGGGTTCAACGATGTTGTCGCCCTTGAACGCCGACATCGGAATGTAGGTGATGTTGCTCAGACCCAGCTGCTCGGCAAACTGACCGTATTCTTCCACGATCTCGTTAAATCGTTGCTCGGAATAGTCGACCAGATCCATCTTGTTGATGGCCACCACAATCTGGCGAATGCCCAGCAGTGACATCAGATAGCTGTGACGACGGGTCTGGGTCAGAATGCCTTTACGGGCATCCACCATCAGAATGGCGGCATCGGCGGTAGAGGCACCGGTCACCATGTTGCGGGTGTACTGCTCGTGCCCCGGGGTGTCGGCCACAATGAACTTGCGCTTGTCGGTAGAGAAGAAGCGGTAGGCCACGTCGATGGTAATGCCCTGTTCGCGCTCGGCGGCCAGGCCATCAACCAGCAGGGCAAAGTCGATATCCTCGCCTTGAGTGCCCCATTTTTTGGAGTCGGCTTCCAAGGCGGCGAGCTGATCTTCAAACAGCATCTTGGATTCAAACAACAGGCGCCCAATCAGGGTACTCTTGCCGTCGTCCACGCTGCCGCAGGTAATGAACCGCAGCAGACTCTTGTTTTCGTGCTGCTGCAGATATTGCTCAATATCAGTGGCGATAAGATCCGATTGATGCGCCATGATGAAATCCTCTTTAAAGCGATAAGCCTTCAGCTGTCAGCTGTCAGAAAAACCGTCAGCTTATGGCGTTTGATTTATTGATGTGATCAGCCCGTTGATCATTTTGGAAATTTCTCTTGTCTCTTCCAGCAACAGCTTGCCGGGCTCTGAGGTGATGTAACCAATTTCCATGCCGATATAAATTTGTGTTCTCAGCTCGGCACATGAGCCCCGGGCAATCACTAAAAAATGCGTTTTGTCTTTGGCTGTCTGCCGTGTCATGCCTTCAGCGATATTGCTGGGTATGGACAAGCCGGAGCGAGTGATCTGGTCTCTGAAACCAAAGTCCTTGAGGTCTTTCATGGTTTTATACAGCTCAGCCGAAAGACGGGCCGACCGCTTCCACACCTGTAACTTCTCAAAGTTCATCACACACTCCTTTTTAGCTGTCAGCGTTTTAGCCGTCAGTTATTAGCTATCAGCTGTCAGTCGGCTTGCTGTGCCTGCAGGCTCAGCGCTTATCCTACCGACTCTGGTTGTTTTACTGATAGCTGACAGCTTACAGCTTTCTAACGTGCCTCCGGCACGTTAGAAATAACCCTCTTGTTTTTTCTTTTCCATGGAAGCGGCGGAGTCGTGGTCGATCATGCGGCCCTGACGTTCGGACGTTTTGGTGAGCAGCATTTCCTGAATAATGGCGGGCAGGGTGTCGGCCTCCGACTCCACGGCACCGGTCAGCGGATAACAGCCCAAGGTACGGAAGCGCACGTTTTTCATCATCGGCACTTCGCCTTCTTGCAGCGGCATGCGCTCGTCATCCACCATGATCAGGGTGCCGTCGCGCTCTACTACCGGGCGCTGGGCCGCGTAATACAGCGGCACAATGGGAATGTTTTCCAGGTGGATGTACTGCCAGATATCCAGCTCGGTCCAGTTGGACAGCGGGAATACCCGAATCGACTCGCCTTTTTTCTTGCGGGCGTTATACAGCTTCCACAATTCCGGGCGCTGGTTTTTCGGGTCCCAGCGGTGCTGCTCGGTACGGAACGAGAATATACGCTCCTTGGCACGGGACTTCTCTTCATCCCGACGGGCACCACCAAAGGCGGCATCAAAGCCGTACTGGTCCAGCGCCTGCTTCAGGCCCTCGGTCTTGGTAATGTCGGTATGCACCGCCGAGCCGTGGGTGAAGGGGTTGATGTCTTTTTCTACCGCTTCCGGGTTAACGTGCACCAGCAAGTCCATGCCCAGCTTCTCGACCATCTGATCGCGAAATTCGTACATTTCGCGAAACTTCCAGCGCGTGTCCACATGCAGCAGCGGGAAGGGGGGAAGGGACGGGTAAAAGGCTTTCATGGCCAAATGCAGCATCACGGCGCTGTCTTTACCAATGGAATAGAGCATGACCGGATTGTCGGCCTCTGCCACTACTTCCCGCATGATGTGGATACTTTCGGCTTCCAAGCGTTGGAGATGAGTAAGAGACATAGTTAACCTGTTATTAATTTAAATATCTAAATTTTTAAAAGTAGTTAAAGCTTGCTTGGCATATATCTTAGAGGCCACTTCATTTATGTGGTGTTCATCGTAATACACCATATCCCCTTGATAAAAAGGCGGCAATTCAAAAACTTTTAAACCCGTTAAATCTAACAATGATAAATTGACATATTGCCCACATTTATCTTCGAGAATATGATTTGCCTTTTTGTAACTAGGATTCACCTCAACTACAGAATTAAAACCTAGATACTCAAACCTTCTCGCCCTTAGAGGATTTCTCGACAAGCGTGGCTCTTGAGAAATAACAAAAAATTTAGTTTCTGGCTTACTCTGAACAAGTCCATCAAGTGCAGCTTCAAAGTGCTTGTATTTTAGATTGTTATCCCAACTAGCTGCTATAAATACAACTTCCGCTTCTTTTAAATATCCCTTAGCTTCTTCAATCTGTGCCAAACATGCTTTATGTGAATACTCTGGAATTCGCTGATAGTTAAACTCAGGAATAGTTACACAGCTACTGGCAGTGATCACCCTTGCTTTAAAGGCCAGCTCTTTACCTAAGTAATCAAAAAAATGGTTAAGCATCGCAGCGTGAGAATCGCCTATAACTAGCACTTCTTTATCGCTACTTAAATCGCCTTTTAGGCAGTTACCTACTATTTGACCATGGCAAATCGTCTTAGGGTCTGCGTAGCGGGTGTATTCCACTGGTAGCGGCTCTGGCGTGTAGTAAGCATTCATTTTTTTCATTCCCACGGCTGTTAGCACTACGACTGCAGCTAAGCTGGCATAGCCGAGGATTTGTTTTTTACTGCGTTTGAGCCTGAGCGGTGTTTCTATCCAGTAAAAGCTAGCTGTTGCTAAGGCCACGGTTAGTAGGACAAAGGCAAGGTTGTATTGCCAGTTGAGTATTGCAGCTCCTGTGTAGTAGCGCATAAAGGCTAAAACGGGCCAGTGCCACAGGTAGAGTGAGTAGGATAATGCACCAATCCATACTAATATTCTGCTGGATAGAAATTGAGTTATAGGATTGCTAGCATTGAGAAAAATAATTAGCGCTGCGCCGGTTATTGGGGTGAGTCCGGCGATACCCGGAAAGTAACCGGTTAGTTTGGGTACACAGAGAGAGGTAGCAATGAGCGCAATAGCTAGCCATATTAATGTTCGCTTACACCTATCCCCCAGCCTAAAGCCATCCTTCTTACCTATCAATAAAGCAACCCAAGCACCCATGAAAAATGCAGGTAAACGGGCAATTAAGCTGTAATAAGTAGCTTGCTCAAGCCCTAGCATACGCAAGCGGTATTCGGCATAAGCTGTTAAGGCAATGATGCTTAACGGCAGCAGCCAGTTAAGTAGGCGCTTAGGAAATAGTAAGAAAATAAAGGGAGCTAGCAGGTAAAACTGAATCTCTATTGCTAGCGACCAAGTATGTAGCAAGGGCTGCTCGTGGTTGGCGGGTGCAAAGTAATCACCAAAAGTGGCAAAATAGCTATTGCTGTTGAACCATGCGGCTTTTTTTAAGCCTCCTCTGTACGTTGCAAAGTCAGCTGGTAAAAAAAGTACCGCAGCTAGCAGGGTCACTACTATCAGCACAGTGAAATATGCAGGCGCGATACGCTTGAGGCGGCTCCTGTAGAAGTAATTTAAGGTAGATAATAATTGATATTCAGGTTTTGCTTTTTTGTGCAGCAAGATGCTGCTGATTAAGAAACCTGAAATCACCAGGAAGATATCCACGCCAACAAAACCGCCTGGCAGCCAAACGGGATTAAGGTGGAAAGTCATTACAGCCAATACTGCAATGGCTCTTAAACCTTGGATATCTTGGCGGTAAGCGGTGTTACTCACTAGGTTAATGCCTTAACAACGTTCAACTGATCTTCTTTACTCATATACGGATGCATCGGCAAGCTCATTACCTTTTCAGCAACTACGTCACCAGTTGATAACTGTACATCAGCATCAGCCACTGCTGGCTGCTTGTTGAGTGGAATAGGGTAATGCACTGCTGTTGGAATACCTGCTTCTTTAAGCCTGGCTTGTACTTGCTCACGGTTATCGACTTGAATAGTGTATTGCGCGTAAACGCTGGTGTTGTGTACTTCAACAAAGGGCGTGGTGGTAATGCCTGTCTGGTTGAGCAGCTGATCGTACTTTGCTGCAACCTGTTGGCGCAGGCTGACTTCTTCTGCAAATATTTCCAGCTTGGGTAGCAAAATCGCCGCCTGCAGGGTGTCTAAACGGCTGTTCACACCTACACGTATGTGGTGATAACGACGATCTTGACCGTGACGAGCTGTTTGGCGCAGCACTTTGGCTAATTCGTCATCGTTGGTAAAGATAGCGCCGCCGTCACCGTAGCAGCCGAGCGGCTTGCTTGGGAAAAAGCTCGTAGTGGCAACCGTACTTAAGTTACAAGACTTTTTGTCTTTGTAGGTAGCACCAAAGCTTTGAGCGGCATCTTCTATTACCGGTATACCGTACTTGTTAGCTATAGCGTTAATGGCATCAAAGTCTGCGCACTGGCCGTAAAGCGACACGGGAATAATGGCTTTGGTACGCGGGGTGATCGCGGCTTCTAGCTTGGTTGGGTCTAGATTATAAGTTTTAGGGCATACGTCCACGTAAATGGGCTTTGCACCAAGCAAGGCAACAGTTTCAGCGGTGGCTATGTAGGTAAAGCCAGGGGTGATGACTTCATCGCCAGGCCCGATGCCAAACGCCATTTGGGCTATTTGCAGGGCATCGGTGCCGTTGGCACAGGTGATACAGTGCCTGGCACCGGTAAAAGCGGCGAGCTTTTCTTCTAATTCTGACACTTCAGGCCCGAGGATGTACTGACCATGAGCGAGCACGTTTTGTATGCCAGCATCTATTTTTTCTTTAATACGCGCCTGCTGCGCAGCTAAGTCTATAAATTGCATTGTTTGCCTTTTCTAAAAGATGGAGTACTCAGCAACGGAACCCGCGAAATTCACAAAAAAATCAAGATGAGATAAAAGCGAAAAATGATATTACTGGTAAAATAAAAATTCAATGGGCTAATGGCTTAGGTATTATTTTCGGCAGTGTCCAATCCCGTTGTACAAGCTTGCAGTTTGAACATCTTCAGAAATTATCTCTATTTTTCTGTGGATTCTGCAGGTTCCGTTGCACAAATGCTCTTGGGCTTTATCTTGCCACTAACGTAGATCTTAGCCCTTAGTAACAGTGTTGCCGTTTAGGGTGTAGGTGGTGCCTGTGTGTTCGCAGCTAGTAGTGGCTTCGCCTTGTAGCGGTAAATCTAACTGCTCGCCAAATTCACTCATCCAGCCGATTTGTTTGGCTGGCACGCCAACCATCAGTGCGTAGGCAGGTACGTCTTTATTAATGACCGCACCGGCACCGACAAAGGCGTATTCACCAATGGTAATACCGCAAACAATGGTGCAGTTGGCGCCCAGGGTTGCGCCTTTTTTAACCAGCGTATTGCGGTACTGATCTTTACGCTCGATTAAAGAGCGTGGATTATATACGTTGGTAAACACCATGCTGGGCCCACAGAATACGCCCTCTTCCAAGTGTACGTTATCGTAAACCGAGACATTATTTTGTATTTTGCAGTGATCGCCTATGGTGACTTTATTACCCACGAAAACGTTTTGCCCAAGAGAGACCCCCTTGCCTATTTGCGCACCGCCACAGACGTGGGCGAAATGCCAAACACGGCTGCCTTCGCCTATTTGAGCACCTTCATCAACTATTGCAGATTCATGTTTTTGATAGTTCATATATGCTCCAAAAAACGGGAATAGTGATTGGGGAATTGGGAGTGGTTTGGAACAGAACTTGGGACTGGTTCGCCCTAACAACTCCCTAATCACCATTTCCAAATTCCTACCTCTCAACTATTCTCTATTCCCCCTCCCAGTCCCTATTACTTCATCACTTTCTTAAGTAATGGGTGTGGGTTGGCAGGATGGTCGACAAGTTTGGCTTTGCGCATGACATCAACGGTTTCAATAGCAGCACGGTTGTCTTCTACGCCATAGCCTTGCCCTGCCAAAATTCGCTGATAGCTTTGTGTATGCAGGTCGGTAAAGCCACCGGAAAACTCCAACTCTTCACCTTCAATATCAATGCTACGGTAAGTCGATTTTTCACCGTGCACGGCATTATCGGGCAAGTGGTTAGCATCTATAGACAAGAACCAACGCACATTAGCGCGCTCGTATTTTAGAAATCCGGACGACGTTTTTTCATCACGGTAATGCACTTCATTGTGGATAATGTCGCCAAAGATGAAGTGCAGCATGTCGTAAAAATGCACCCCAATATTGGTGGCAACACCGCCAGACTTTTCATCAAACCCTTTCCAGGATTTCAAGTACCACTTACCACGAGATGTTAAATAGGTTAAATCTACATCAAAGACTTTATCTGCCGGTGCCGCTTGTACCTTATCGCGCAGAGCAATAATCGAAGGATGTAAACGTAACTGCAAAATAGAGTTTACCTTGGCGCCGTACTGTTCTTGATAACGGTTAAGGGTGTCTAAATCTTTAGTGTTCAGCACTAATGGTTTTTCGCAGATAACATCAATGCCATTTTGTAAAGCAAACTTCATATGCGGCAGGTGCAGATAGTTTGGTGAACAAATTGCGATATAATCCAGTTTTTCACCTTTTTGCTTGAGATCTTCAACATAGCCAGAAAACTCTTCAAACTCGGTGAAAAACTCTGCATCAGGAAAGTGACTATCCATGATGCCAACTGAGTCATTGACATCCATGGCAACTACAAGATCGTGACCGGTTTCTTTAATTGCTTTTAAATGACGAGGAGCTATGTAACCGGCAGCGCCAACAAGACCAAATTTTTTCATTTTACACCTTGAAAACATTCATTAAATTTTAACAAAACAATTATTTCTGCCATTAAACCAACTGGATACAGGGGTATTAAATAATGCAAATTGGCCTTACTCCCTATTCCATAAAAAGCTTATAAACGTAGGTCTGAGTGGCCTAGAGGAAGTACGTACTTGACGTCGTACAACACATGGTTCTGTTTACCCAAAGTACGAATTTTATCTTCGCCCCACTCTTTAAATTCAGTATGATCAACCGCTAGCACTATGGCATCGTATTGGTTCGGGGTTAAGTTTTTTACTAACTCAATGCCATATTCATGCTTCACTTCGCTGGCATCTGCCCAACTATCATGTACGTCAACCTGCATGTTAAAACTTTTTAGCTCATCGACCATATCAATGATTTTAGTGTTACGAACATCCGGACAGTCACCTTTAAAGGTGAAGCCTAATATCAAAACCCGCGCTTCATCTATGTGTATTTTTTTGCGCGCAACGGCTTTTACCAACTGAGTCGCCGTATAACGGCCCATGCCATCATTAATGCGACGACCAGCCAGGATAACTTCAGGCTGATAACCCTCTTCTTTTGCTTTATAGGTTAAATAGTAGGGATCAACGCTAATGCAGTGACCGCCTACCAGACCTGGCTTAAAGGGTAGGAAGTTCCATTTGGTACCCGCCGCTTCCAGCACCTCTTGGGTATCAATACCAAGTAGATTAAAGATCTTGGCAAACTCATTGATAATAGCGATATTCAAGTCACGCTGGGTATTTTCAATGACTTTAGCGGCTTCGGCCACCTTGATCGAGCTAGCCGAGTGGGTACCCGCAGTGATAATAGAACCATAAAGCTGGTCAATAAAATTAGCAATCTCAGGAGTAGAGCCGGAGGTAATTTTTTTAATTTTAGTTAAGGTATTAACCTTATCACCTGGGTTAATTCGCTCTGGGCTATAGCCTGCATAAAAATCCTGATTAAACTTAAGGCCTGAACCTTTCTCAACAATAGGTATACAAACTTCTTCCGTCGCACCGGGATAAACTGTGGACTCATAGATGACAACGTCATTTTCTTTCACTACAGTTGCCAGCATGGCTGACGCTTTACGCAGTGGCGTGAGATCGGGGGCGTTAGCTTCATCAATGGGCGTGGGTACGGTAACAATATAAACATTACAGTCAGCAAGATCGGCAACATTGCTGGTAAATTTTAAATTCTTTGCTGATATTAATAACTTGTCATCTACTTCTAACGTAGAGTCATGCCCGGCAACGAGCTCATTGATGCGATTTTGGTTAATATCAAAGCCAACTACATCGCGAGTCTTGCCAAACTCTACCGCTAAAGGTAAGCCGACATATCCCAAGCCAACGACTCCAACCTTAGCTTTTTCTAATTTACACATCACAGTACCTTAATATACTTAAATTTATTTATTATCGTTACGCAAGCTAGCGCAGACGTGACTGGAAAACTCACGAATAAAAACGAAAACGATCGCCAGAATAGTAGAGAGTATTAATCCCAAAGCAACAATGAGCCCAGCTCTGCTTTTGGCTACCGTGCTCGGTATATTTAATGGTTGAGCAAGAGACGCTATACTTGTTGCTATTGGCTGTACTCCTATACTTTCTAATGTTGAATTATCATATTTGTCGTTCAACTCCTTAACTAATCTTTCGTGTCGCAATAGCAAAGGCTCTAATATTTTCTCATGATATTTAGATACACTCTCACTTTGCCCTTGTTCGGCAATAGTGACCAACTTTATGATATTTGAACCACCGCTCTGATTATCTATTATAACATCAGCATTATGCGAGTTACTTTTAGTAGCCAAAGGAACAAATGCATCTGTTAGCTGAGTTTTAATTCCCGCAAGAGGCTCTATAAATACGGTTGGTGTTTTATAGCCAACCGTCACCAGCGTTGTAAACTCTTTGTTTGTATTCTCAACTACCGGCGCCGGGCGTTTTAGCCAAGCGAGCAAAAAAGTGACCAATAATCCGATAATAAAGGTAGAAAATAGCCAGTTGCGGCGTTTTACCAAGACTTTCGCCAAGTCGACTAACGAAATTTCATCATCTCTGTAGGCATAGGATGGCATGGGTTGGTTGAAACGTGCGTCTTGCGGGAGTGGTGATTGGCTCATATTGCTTCTTCTGATTGTCTGCTAGTTGTATTTATGGTGTTTTTGTTGCAGGCACGCTACCGCCCATAGGATTCTGTTGGCCATTCCCCCACGGCACATGTCTGCATTGGTATTTCTGCCCTATCTGTCTGCCAAAGCGCCAAAAATTGCATTATGCAAGCCACTGGCACCTTGCAAACAAAGGTGCGCAAGTTTACTGGATTTGGCTGATGGATAAAACCTTGTTAGCAGTATGCATATGGAGTAAGGGAGGATATTTTTTGCTCGGGGTATTATGTGGTTCTACCACTGACATTCTGACAATTTGAAGTCCGAAATAACGGAGTAGCCCCCACCCCGCCTCCCCTTGGCGGTAATCCGCTGTTAAGCTCGTATCCCCGCTGTTAGGGGAGGAGCAGATCGGCGCCGGTTTGCTGGCTCGGTGCTATCCTGTGCATTCCTTTGGTCGAATGAATTCGCTCCTACAACCACATTCGAACACTTGCGGCCCTAATTTCATTCGATCTTCTGTCATGCCTTGTGCAGAATAAGGTCAGCTTCTTTTTCTGAATTAAGGACTTGTCTTATGCGTCTTCTCGGGGTTTCTCTGCTGGCGGTTGCGTTGTCCGGTTGTGCGGGCTGGGGCTTTAACAGCAACGTGTCACCAGATGGCATCAAGGATTACTACAAGGGCGATGGCGTGCGACTGTACAGCAAGGCTGAGCTGGAAGGCGTGAATTATGTCACCCAGGGCTCGGTGGAAGGCGAAGCCTGCCAGATTGAAGCCGCCGAAGCGCCGCCGAAGGAAGCGGATGCTCGCGCCAGCGTGCGTCGCCGGGCGGCAGACATGGGTGCCAACGGTATTCTGATGGATCGCTGTATTCGCTTTGATGACATGCCCGGCTGTATCGAGCAGGTGCTATGCAGCGGCCAGGCGCTGAAGGTTGCGGAATAAAAATGTGAGGGGTGAAGAGTGAGGGGGGAGGATCGTTTTTCACGCCGGAGCGTGGGAGAGACAGCCATGTAGGCCCCGTTTCAACGGGGCTATGCGCCCAACACTGCATAATTCGCCCGGATAAACGGGGCCATAATGCCCATTAATACATGATTTGCCCTTAATACGGGCCTGCAACTGGAAATCCACTATGACTTCCATTCATTTGGACCCCATCGGTGTTATTCGCTCGCCCTATAAAGAGAAGTTTGCTGTGCCGCGCCAGCCAGGCCTGGTCACCAGTGCCCGGGCCCGGCTGGAGATGCTTCCGCCCTATAACGAGCCCAGCGCCTTTCGCGGCCTGGCCGAATTCAGCCACCTGTGGCTGGTGTTTGTATTTCATCAGACTCAGGACAAGGGCTGGAACCCTACCGTGCGTCCACCGCGCCTGGGTGGTAACGAGCGGGTCGGGGTCTTTGCCACTCGCTCCACCTTTCGCCCCAATCCGCTGGGATTGTCGGTGGTAAAACTGCACGACATGTGCAAAGACGGCAACAAGGTATGGCTGGAACTGGGCGGCGTCGATCTGGTCGATGGCACTCCCATCGTCGACATCAAGCCCTATCTGCCCTGGGCCGATGGTGTGGCTGGTGCCCACGGCGGCTTTGCGCCGGCACCGCCGGATATCAGCATGGAAGTGCACTTCAGCCCCGCCGCCGAGCAGGCCTGCGCCCGCTCCGACATTCCGGATCTGCGGCAGTTCATCAGCGAAGTGCTGGTGCAGGATCCGCGCCCGGCCTACAAGCGCAACGGCGAGCAATGGCAGCAGTATGGGGTACGGCTTTATCACTACAATGTGCGTTACGAAGTGTTGGGCCAGCTGACCCGGGTGTTGAGCATAGAGCCGGAAGCTCAGGGTTAACGGCGCTTCTGCCTGACGCCCCCCCCTGCTACAATCTCTTTCTTTAACGGATTTTAAAAATCAACAAGGTTTAAGCGCATGCGTACCACTCAATACTTGCTTTCCACCCTCAAAGAGACCCCGAGCGATGCCGAGGTGATCAGCCATCAGCTGATGCTGCGTGCGGGCATGATCCGCCGGCTGGCATCCGGCCTGTACACCTGGCTGCCCAGTGGCCTGCGGGTATTGAACAAGGTCGCCGCCATCGTGCGGGAAGAAATGAACCGCGCCGGTGCGGTAGAAATGCTGATGCCGGTGGTGCAACCCGCCGAGCTGTGGCATGAAACCGGCCGTTGGGACAAATTCGGCCCCGAGCTGCTGCGCATCAAGGATCGTCACGATCGCGGCTTTGTGCTGGGCCCGACTCATGAAGAAGTGATCACCGCCATGGTGCGCAACGAAGTCTCTTCCTACAAGCAGCTGCCGCTGAATCTGTATCAGGTGCAGACCAAGTTTCGTGACGAAGTACGTCCCCGTTTCGGCGTGATGCGCTCACGCGAATTCATCATGAAGGATGCCTACTCCTTCCATACCAGCATGCAGAGCCTGGAGCAGACCTACGACGACATGTACCAGGCCTATAGCCGCATCTTCGAACGCATGGGGCTGGACTTCCGCGCCGTGTTGGCCGACACCGGCGCCATCGGTGGCAGTGCCTCGCACGAGTTCCACGTGCTGGCCCAGAGCGGTGAAGACGATATCGCCTTTTCTACCGAGTCCGACTACGCCGCCAACATCGAAATGGCCGAAGCCGTGGCGCCCAAAACCACCGCCGATGCCGCCACCCGGGAGCTGAGCCTGGTTGATACCCCCAACGCCAAGACCATCGCCGAGCTGGTGGAGCAATTCGGGCTGGATATCGAAAAAACCGTCAAGACCCTGCTGGTGAAAGCCACCGAGGATCAGGAAGCCCCGCTGGTGGCACTAATGGTACGTGGCGATCACGAGCTGAACGAAATCAAGGCCGAGAAGCTGCCGATGGTGGCCAGCCCGCTGACCTTCGCCACCGAAGAAGAAATTCGCGCCCTCGTCGGTGCCGGCCCCGGCTCGCTGGGCCCGCTGAACATGCCACTGCCGGTGGTGGTGGATCGCGCCGTGGCGGTGATGAACGACTTTGGCGCCGGTGCCAACATCGAAGACAAGCACTACTTCGGTATCAACTGGGGCCGGGATCTGCCGTTGCCGCAAGTGGCCGATCTGCGCAACGTCAAGGAAGGTGACCCCAGCCCCTGTGGCAAGGGTGTGCTGCAAATCAAACGCGGCATCGAAGTGGGCCACATCTTCCAGCTGGGCAACAACTATTCCAGCAAGATGAACGCCACCGTGCTGAATGAAGAAGGCAAGTCCACCGTACTGGAAATGGGCTGCTACGGCATCGGCGTATCCCGCATCGTGGCCGCGGCCATCGAGCAGAACCATGACGATCGTGGCATCATCTGGCCAGAAGCCCTGGCGCCGTTCCAGGTCGCTATCATTCCGATGAACATGCACAAGTCTGCCCGAGTGAAAGAAGTGGCCGAGCAACTGTATAACGAGCTGACTGCCGCCGGTATCGAAGTGCTGTTCGACGACCGTAAAGAGCGTCCGGGCGTGATGTTTGCCGACATGGAACTGCTGGGTGTGCCCCACAGCATCGTCATCGGCGAACGCAGCCTGGACAACGGCGTGGTGGAATACAAGACCCGCCGCGGTGGCGAAAAGTCAGAAGTCGCCATCGACGACATCACAGCTCGGCTAATCCAGACCATTAAAGCGTAAGGGGTAAGGGGTGAGGGGTTAGAAGTGAGGGGGGAGGAGTAAAACCCGGCAACTCGGCTTCTGCTTCCGATGACAGCAAAACGGCGCCGTTGGTACGGCGCCGTTTTTGTTTGAACCAAAGCCTTATTTTCGTAGGGTCGAATTCATTCGACCAAAATGTTACGCCGAACCAACTCCGGTCCAATAAATTGGATCTACAGCCATCGCATGTTTTATCCCTCACACCTTTCGCCTCACACTTCTCTGTGACTTCCCTTCCTGCCCTAGAAACGGCCATTTATACTGAGCCATAAAGGAATGTTCTTTCGTAGGGTCGAATTCATTCGACCAGGGTGTTACACCGAACCACCATCGGTCCAATAAATTGGACCCTACGGCCATCCTTACAAGGGAGGGACACGTATGGAGCAAGAAGAAAGCAACGCCTGTGCCATGGTACTGACCGGGGGTGGCGCCCGGGCGGCGTATCAAGTGGGCGTGCTCAAGGCGATTTCCGAGTGCTATCCCCGTGGCCAGCCCATTCCCTTCCCCATTCTTTGCGGCACCTCGGCCGGTGCCATCAACGCCACCGCCCTGGCCTGCTACGCCTCCTGTTTTCACCTTGGGGTGCGCAAGCTGGAATACGTTTGGCGCCATTTGCATACCGAAGACGTATTGCGGTTGCAGGTTGGCAGAATCGTTCGCCACTCCCTGAAAAGCCTGGTTTCCGGACTGCTGGGCCGCCCCACCCAGATGGCCCTGCCGCTGTTCGACAACAGCCCGCTGGAGCGGTTGCTGGAAAAGCTGATCGACTTTCAGCGTATCGACAACAATCTGCTCTACGGCGCCCTGGAAGTGCTGGCCGTCACCGCCTCCAACTACAACACCGGCGACTCCACCACCTTTTTTCAAGGGCGGCCCTATCATCAGCCCTGGGCCCGTGCCGGCCGTTCCGGTCGCTCGGCCATTATTACACCGCCGCACCTGCTGGCCAGCAGCGCCCTGCCCTTTATCTTTCAGCCCAGCCAGCTGCAAAACCACCACTATGGCGACGGCTCCATTCACCAGCTCAATCCGCTGAGCCCGGCCATTCACCTGGGCGCCAACCGTATTCTGATCATCAGCTTGGCACCGGACGAAACCGACTCCGGTACTCTGCCCAGCGACCCCAGCAGCTCGGACATCGCCGGTCATTTACTTGATACCGTATTCACCGACGCACTCACCTCGGACATAGAACGACTGCAGCGTATCAACAGCACCATACGGCTGGTGCCGGAGCGCAAGCGGGCGCAACTGTCGCTGCGCCATATCGACAACCTGGTGCTGAAACCAAGCCTCAACCTGGACGATCTGACCCACAAGCATTTTCACAAGCTGCCGTTCAACATTCGCGCCCTGCTGCGGTTGTTTGGCGTCGACGCCGGTGACGCCACCGGTCTGGCCAGCTTTCTGCTGTTCGAGCAGGATTACTGCCGCGAATTGATTGAACTCGGCTATCAGGATACCCAGCCCCGGCTAGAAGAGATCTGCCATTTTCTGGCGGTAGAGCCGAAGTTGAAGAAAACCGGGTGAGTTTCGTAGGGTCGAATTCATTCGACCGAGGGTATTATGCCGAACCGGCGTTACCATGCCTCACTCCGCCTCCCACTCCAGCTGCCAGCCGGCTTGTTCCGGATTCGGGGTGTAGTCTTTGCACACGAACAGGCCGATCGCGGCGACCAGTTCACTGCCCTGCATCAGCAACGGTATATTGGGGCGTTGCCAGGGCGGAATGCCGTATTCCTGCCACAGTTTTTTCAGCGGCCGAGAGCCGGAGCGGCCCGCCGGGCGAGCACGCAGGCCCGGCAGCTGAAAGGCGATATGCAATTGCTCCGGATCCAGATTAGCAATAAGGTCCGCACCAGCAGTCACCGGGCTGAGTCGCAGCCGGCCTGCGCCACAATGCAACCATTCGCCGGCATTCAGGCTGGCCAAGGGCTTGGGTTGTGCTTGTTCGTTCGGCAGGTAGAGACTTCCCTGATAACGACGAATGCAGGCCTGCCCCAAGCGCACTTCCGGCACCGCATCCGCGCGGGCCAGCGCCAGCTCCTGCCAGATCGCCTGCAGCTGACTGCGGCTGCTGTGAATATGATGCCGCTGCAGCCAGTGGCGCAGCACGTTATTTCGCCGGGCACGACTCAATGACTGCAGACCGGTAATCGACAGGCCACCGGCCGGGTTCAGCAGCCCGGGCAGATCCTGCTCGGCCAGCTCCAGCGCCAGCTCCACCTGCTCGGCGCACAGCTCGGCGCTACGGGCCAAGGTACGGTTGAAGGAAGGCCATTGCTGCAGCAAGGGTGGCAGAATGCGGTTGCGCAAGAAGTTGCGGTCAAAATCATCATCGGCGTTGCTGGGATCTTCCACCCAGTGCAAACCCTGTTCACGGGCAAAGGCTTCCAGCTGTTGCCGTGAACAGGCCAGCAGAGGCCGCCACTGCTGGCCCGGGCCAAACGACTTGCGCATAGGCATAGCCGACAGCCCCGCCACGCCGGCCCCCCGCTTCAGCGCCAGCAGCAGCGTCTCGGCCTGATCGTCCAGGTGATGGCCGGTCAGCAGGATCTCGCCGGGCTGCATGGCCTCGGCCAGCGCGGCGTAACGGGCATCACGCGCCGCCGCCTCAAGGCTGACTCTCGGCCCCAGCGCCACCTGCACCCTGACGGTTTGACAGATAATGCCGAATGACGCGGCCACCTGTGCACAGTGGGCCGGCCAGTCTTCTGCCGCCGCCTGCAGACCGTGGGCTATGTGCAGCGCCCGTACCGCTCTGCCCTGCTCCCGGGCCAGCCGTGCGGCCAGCGCCAGCAGCACCGTCGAGTCCAGCCCACCGCTAAAGGCCACCAGCAGACCGGTGTCGGGTGTCAGGTCGGGTGTCAGGTCGGCTGTGTGTCGGCAAAACTCGGCGTATAGATCCATGGATTAACTCTGCTCGTTGGGTGAGGGGTGAGGGGAACGACAGAAACCGGCGGCATCTGTGCCTAGGAACGATTTCATTTGACCAAAGATGTTACACCTAATACCGCCGGTCCAATGAATTGGACCCTACAGATGCCCACCCCGACACCGGGGTATGATTTTCGTAGGGTCGAATTCATTCGACCAACGGTGTGGTACCAAAACCGGTCGAATAATCTTACCTAAATAAGTCGACCCTACGAATAATCTGCAGGCGCGTATTTTACCCCTCACTCCTTTCTCCTCACCCTTTTCCCCTCACACCTTCCCCCTCACCCCTCACGCTGTTACCGGCAGCTGGAGTTGGCTGCCGCGTCTCGGGCCAGTTCGATACGCTTGGCGGTGGACGGGTGGCTGGAGAAAAGGCCGCCGCCGCTACCGGCATGCTTCATCAGTACTTGTTGCGCGCGCATGGCGGCGTAAGGATCCATCTTCAGCTGGCACAGCACTTCTACGCCGTAGGCATCAGACTCAAGCTCGTCTTTCTGGGAGAACTGGGCGCTGAGGAACTTGGTGCCAATGTCGCCATACTGGGAGGCAGCCAGCGCGCCTACGGTGCCACCGGCGGCCGCTGCCGCCTGACGCGCGGCGCTGGTCAGATAGGCGTTTTTGTACTGGTTCAGCGAATGATCAAACTTGATGTGGCCAATTTCGTGACCAATCACCGCCATCAGTTCGTCATCTTTCATCACGTCCATCAGGCCGGAATACACCCGCACCGTGCCGTCGGGCATGGCAAAGGCGTTGATTTCGTCGGCCAGATAGACCTGAAAATTCAGCGGCGTACCGTCAATGCTGGTCAGCCCCCGGGTCAGCCTGGTCAGGCGCTGGCTGTAGGCATTGCCGGCCGGAGCCAGCCGGTTTTCTTCATCCATCTGTTTGGCGGACAGGCTGGCCTCGGCCTGCAGTTGACTCTTGCTCAGGGTAAAACCCTGTAGTGCCGTCAGCCCGGCACCGAGCAGAGCACCGCTATCGCCGGACGCACAACCACTCAGACCCAGGCCGGCCAGTAGCGCGGCTATCAGTGTTTTTTTCATGTTGATCCCGATAAGTACATTCACAATGGCAATATCAGAAAGGAAAAAGGGGTCAGAGTCAATTAAGGGTTAATTGACTCCGACCCCTTTTATGCTTTTATGCTTTTATGCTTTTATGCTTTTATGCTTTTATGCTGAAACACCACCACCTGATTTCGGCCCTGATTTTTGGCCTGATACAGCGCCTTGTCCGCCTGAGACAGCAGCTTTTCTTCCGCAAAGAGATCGGCCTGTACCAGCCCCATGCTCACGGTCAGGCTCAACCCCGGTGCAATATGCCGGCAGTCGCACTCGGCAATGGCCAGGCGCACCCGCTCACACAATGTAAACGCATCGGCGGCATCGGTATCGGGCAACAGCAGGGTGAACTCTTCGCCGCCCCAGCGCGCCGGCGTATCGGTCACGCGCAGCTGCTGTTGCAGAATATCGGCAATCAGTTTAATCGCCTCATCACCGACCGCATGCGACCAGGTATCGTTCACCCGCTTGAAGTGGTCGATATCGACGATCGCCAGGCTTAGCGGCTGCCCGCTTCTTCTGGCACGAGCCAACGCATCGAATAGCGCCTCGTCAAAGGCACGGCGATTGGGCAGGCCGGTCAGTTTGTCTTCCCGCGCCTGACGCTCAAACGCCAGGGCCTGACGCCTCAGCTCATCGGTTTTTTCGGCCACCTGCCGTTGCAGCTCAACGGCTCGGGATTTCAACAGCCGTACCCGCAAGCGCATCAGCAGCCACAGCCCCAGCAACGCCAGGCTGCCGACCCCGACCCAGAACAGCGGCCGCTGCCACACAAAAGGCGCTATGGTCAGCGTCAGGCTCGCTTCCTGTTCGCTCCAGTCATCGTAGGGATAAGCTGCCGTCACCCGAAACACATAGTCTCCCGGCGGTAAATTGGTATATTCGGCCAGATGTTGCCGGCCACGCTCGACCCAGTCCTGATCAAAGCCTTGCAGCAGGGTACGGTACTGAATGCGCTCCGGCGTCACAAAACCCAGACCGGCAAAATGCAGTAACAGCCTGTTGCTGCCCGGCGCCAGCGAGAGCGACTCCTGGAAATCAACGACTTTGCCGTTGACCTCCAGTGACTCCAGTACCACCGGCAGCTCATTATCGGAAAATTCAACCAGGCGCCGTGGCTGGGTTCGGGCCACCCCTCGCGCCGTGGCTATCCACACACTGCCATCATTCGCCAGTGTGGCCGCCGGGCCGGAGCCACCGTTGGCCTGACTGCTGACCATGCCATCTCCCTCGCCAAAGAGTTCAAAATCAATCTTTGAGCGCGTTCCATCGGCCACCTGGTGCGCCTGTGCCAGACTGATCCGGATCACGCCCCGATTGGTGGTCAGCCACATGCCACCCAGGTGGTCCACCACAGGCTGAAACATTTTTTCGATAGGCAGGCCGTGCTTTTTCCCCACCGATGCCAGGCTGCCATCCGCATAACGATAGCGCAGCAGCCCCCGGTCGGTGGCCAGCCACACATAACGATCGTCCTCGGGATCCTGATAAAAACCAAAGGCATATTCGGCATTGTCCTGGCTGTTCAGATACACGGGTATGATACGGCCCTGTCGCACTATGGCCGCGCCAACACCGGTACCCACCCAGATATCGCCGTTGCTCGCTTCAAACAAGTTCATCACAAAAGAGCCCGGCAGCCCGTCCTGCTGGGTAAAGGTACGAAAGCGTCCCTGCTCAAAAAGACTGAGTCCTTCTGACGTTCCCACCCAGAGGCGACCGTCGCTGGCCGGCAATATCGCTCGTACTTCGTTGGCCGCCAGCCCCTGCTCCCGCTCATAGCGCGCCGTCATGTCGCCATTCATCAGCCGTAACAGGCCATGAGTGTAGGTACCGACCCACAGCTCGCCGGTATTCCCTTCCGCCAGGCTCAGCACCGAGGGGGCAAGTCCACCGGGCATGGTCAATGGCAGAGTGCCGATCTGTTGCTCCCGAATATGGCCCAGACCATTACTGGTACCCACCCATAAGGAACCATCGCTGTGCGCCAGCACGGTGCGCACATAGTCACCCACCAGGCCATCCTGCTCGGTATAACTGCTGAAGGGAGCATCGCGCAGCCGCATCAGGCCGCCATTGGTGCCGACCCAGATGCTGTGCTCGGCATCCTGCAGCAACGACACCACCCGCTGATCCGGTAACCCCTCGGCCAGCCCCATGCGTTCCATGCCAAAACGGCTGATGCGGATAAGGCCTCGGTCTATGGTGCCCAGCCACAGGTCACCGGCATCATCCTGCAGCAGGCTGCTGATGGACTCCCCGGCCAGCTCCGGATACAGAGTGCGAACCTCTGGTTGTTTGCCAGAAGATTCGGTCGCCGGCTCGGCCACATACATTCCTCGCTCCGAGCCTATCAGCACCCGCCCGCGGTTATCTCGCAGCAAGGCCAGTACCGGCACCGCCGGCACACTGGAAACCGGATGTATCTGCCCCTCGTCAATCCACACCAGGCCCTGAGCGGTACCGGCCCAGATTCGGCCGCTATCATCCTGCAGCAATCGATATACCCCGGCACCGGGCAGGCCGTCCTCCTCGCCGTAATGGGCCACGGTCAGTTCGCCGTCACGCACATAAATGCCGTCGTCCTGGGTGGCCAGCCAGAGCCGGTCGTTGCGGTCACGCAAAACGTGATTGATCATCGCCGGCGCATCGGGCTGTGGCGCCCAGCCTTGATGTTGATAACGGCTGAGCCCGCCTCGCGCCCCGGCGACCAGCAGCCCCTGGCCATCACTGACCAGGCTGCGTATTCCCGAGTCGGGCAGGCCGGTTTCTTCGCCGCGGCTAAAGACGCGAAACGCCTGCCCGTTGTAGCGGGACACCCCTTCCCAGGAGGCAAACCACAGGTAACCTTCTTCCGTCTGGGCCATGGCATTGATGGAGTTGTGCGGCAGCCCATCGCGGGTGGACCAGTGATCCTGATAAAAATGCGCCAGCGGCGCCTGAGCGGCCCACAGTGGCGGGCAGCACATCAGCAGCATGGCAATCCCGAAAATTCGCCATCCGTCATGCTGGCGTAAGCGGTTAAATAGCGCGTTCATCCGTGTGGTTGGCCTTTATGATGTGAGGCGTAATGATGGTATTCGATTGAGAATGGCAGGATCCTGCCATAGCCGGTTTAAAAAACAAACAGCTAAAAAATGTGAAGTGTTAGGGGTGAGGAGTGAGGTGAGGAGTGAGGTGAGGAGTGAGACGCCTTGCCCCTCACCCCTCACCCCTCACAACAGAATCAGCAGTAACCGTAGTTCATCAAACGCTGGTAACGCTGTTCCAGCAGGGTGTCGGTATCCAGCTGATCCAGATCGTTCAGATCGGTGATCAGCCGCGCTTTCAGGTTTTCGGCCATGTGCTGCGGATTGCTGTGGGCGCCGCCCATCGGCTCTTCCACCACGTTGTCGATCAGCTTCAGCTCGTGAATGCGGCTTGCCGTAATGCCCATGGCTTCGGCGGCCAGCGAGGCCTTGTCGGCACTCTTCCACAGAATGGAGGCACAGCCTTCGGGCGAGATCACCGAATAGGTGGAATACTGCAGCATGTTGACCCGGTCACCCACGCCAATGGCCAAAGCGCCGCCGGAGCCGCCTTCGCCGATCACGGTACAGATGATGGGGGTCTTGAGACCGGCCATGACTTTCAGGTTACGGGCAATGGCTTCAGACTGGCCACGCTCTTCGGCACCCACACCCGGGTAGGCGCCGGGGGTGTCGATAAAGGTCAGGATCGGCATCTTGAAGCGCTCGGCCATTTCCATCAATCGCAGCGCCTTGCGGTAACCTTCGGGGCGGGGCATACCGAAGTTGCGCTTGATCTTCTCTTTGGTTTCACGGCCTTTCTGCTGGCCAATCACCATCACGGGGCGACCTTCGAAGCGGGCAACGCCACCGACAATGGCCTTGTCATCCGCATAGGCGCGGTCACCGGCCAGCTCGTCGAATTCACCAAACATCATCTCGAGATAATCGAGGGTGTAAGGGCGACGCGGATGGCGGGCCAGCTGGGAGATCTGCCAGGGGCCCAGGTTGTTGAAGACCTTTTTGGTGAGCTCGTCGCGCTTGATTTCCAGACGCTTGATATCTTCACCCAGGTCGATCTCCATTTCGCCTTCACTGACATGGCGAAGTTCTTCAATCTGGGCCTGCAGCTCGGCAATCGGTTGTTCAAAATCCAGGAAATGGTGGCTCATCAAAGATACCTTCTATTCAAAAATTAG
This sequence comes from Oceanisphaera sediminis, assembly GCF_039539745.1. Taxonomy (NCBI): domain Bacteria; kingdom Pseudomonadati; phylum Pseudomonadota; class Gammaproteobacteria; order Aeromonadales; family Aeromonadaceae; genus Oceanisphaera; species Oceanisphaera sediminis. The sequence goes on along the minus strand of NZ_BAABDS010000015.1, from coordinate 43,060 downwards.
TTCGACTTTATCCTGACCCAGCAACTGCTTCAACGACGCCAGCATCTGGTCGGTGGGGGTTACCCGCCACTCGGTGCCCAGAGTCAGCTGCGCCCGCGCTCCTGGTCGGCAATAGGTCACTCGAACAGGACAGACTCCCGCCCGCACGGGGGTGAGTATGTCCAGCAATTGGGTAAAAAAGTCCTGATCTACCTGACTTTTATCGATGTTCAACGCCAAACCACGAGCAAAGCGCTCGCGGGCGTCACTGATATCAAGCACTTCTCGTGCCGACATTTTAAGGCCGCCGGAGAAGTCATCAAAGCTGACCTGTCCGCTGATGACCAGGATTTTATCCTTTTCCAGCAAAGACTCATAGCGTTCCAGTGCTTCCGAGAACAGGGTCACGTCCAGGCGGCCGGATCTGTCGTCCAGGGTAAGGATGCCCATGCGGTTGCCCCGCTTGGTGGTCATCACCCGGGCGGCAATCACCAAGCCGGCGGCGGTGGTGGTTTTATCGCGACTGGTGGCCTGCAATTCTATCAGCCGCCCCGTGGTGTAATGGCGCAGCTCTTTGGCATACTGGTTGATCGGGTGCCCGGTCAGATACAGCCCCAGGGTGTCCCGTTCGCCGTCCAGCCAGACGTTGTCGGGCCAGGCCGGCACATCCACGAAGGCATGCTCTATGTGCGCTTCTTCCACCAGCACGCCGAACATGTCGCTCTGACCCAGTGACTCGGCCCTGGCATGCTGCTCCGCCGCCTTCATCGCCTCGGTCAGGGTCGCCATCAGCGAAGCCCGATGCGGGCCCAGCCGGTCCATGGCACCGGACAGGATCAGCTTTTCCATCACCCTTTTGTTCAGCTTTTTCAGATCGACCCGGTTGCAGAAGTCGAACAGATCACGGAACGCACCGCCCTGCTCTCTCGCCGCCAGAATCGAGTCTATCGGTGCCTCACCCACGCCCTTGATGGCGCCGATGCCGTAGACGATATGGCCGTCTTCGTTAACGGTGAAGCGATAACGGCCGGAATTGACGTCCGGCGGCAGCAAGTTCAGCCCCATGCGCTGGCATTCGTCGACCAGGGTCACCACCTTGTCGGTGTTGTCCATGTCGGCGGTCATTACCGCTGCCATAAACTCGGCCGGGTAGTGGGTTTTCAGCCACAGGGTCTGGTACGACACCAGGGCGTAGGCGGCGGAGTGGGATTTGTTGAAGCCGTAGCCAGCAAACTTTTCCACCAGATCGAAGATCTTGATCGCCAGTTCGCCATCGATGCCGTTTTCTGTCGCCCCGGCCTCGAAACCGGCACGCTGCTTGGCCATTTCTTCCGGCTTTTTCTTGCCCATGGCCCGGCGTAACAGATCCGCGCCGCCGAGCGAATAGCCTGCCAGCACCTGGGCGATTTGCATCACCTGCTCTTGATAGAGAATGATGCCGTAGGTGGGCTCCAGAATCGGCTTGAGTGACTCGTGCTGCCAGGTGGCATCCGGGTAAGACACCGCCTCGCGACCGTGCTTACGGTCGATGAAGTTGTCTACCATGCCCGACTGAAGCGGCCCGGGCCGGAACAGCGCCACCAGGGCGATCATATCTTCGAACGAGTCGGGCTGCAGCCGCTTGATCAGATCCTTCATGCCGCGGGATTCGAGCTGGAACACCGCCGTGGTTTCGAAGCGCTTCAGTACCTTGAACGAAGCCTGATCCGTCATGGGAATGGCGGCGATGTCGACCGGGGGCTTGCCTTCTTTCGCCAGCCTGGGGTTAATCATGCCCAGCGCCCAGTCGATGATGGTCAGGGTACGCAGGCCGAGGAAATCGAACTTCACCAGACCCGCTTCTTCCACATCGTTCTTGTCGAACTGGGTGACCGGGTTGCGGCCGTGCTCGTCGCAATAGAGCGGCGAGAAGTCGGTGATGCGGGTGGGTGCTATCACCACACCCCCGGCGTGCTTGCCGGCGTTACGGGTCACCCCTTCCAGCGCCCGCGCCATGTCGATCAGCGCCTTGACCTCTTCGTCCTGATCGTACATTTCGGGCAGCTTGGGCTCGACCTCGAAGGCCTTGGCCAGGGTCATGCCCGGATCCGGCGGTATCAGCTTGGAGATGCGATCGACAAAACCGTAAGGGTGGCCCAGCACCCGACCCACGTCGCGTACCACCGCCTTGGCGGCCATGGTGCCGAAGGTGATGATCTGGCTTACCGCGTCCCGGCCATACAGCTCGGCCACGTGGTCGATCACCTCGTCGCGTCGGTCCATGCAGAAGTCGATATCGAAGTCGGGCATCGACACCCGCTCCGGATTCAGGAAGCGTTCGAACAGCAGATCGAATTCGAGCGGATCCAGGTCGGTGATCTTGAGCGCATAGGCCACCAAGGATCCGGCGCCCGAGCCCCGACCGGGACCGACCGGAATGCCGTTATCCTTGGACCACTGGATAAACTCCATCACGATCAGGAAGTAACCGGGAAAGCCCATCTGGTTGATCACTTCCAGCTCGATCTTCAGTCGCTCGTCGTACTCGCCCCGTTTTTCGGCACGCACGGCCGGATCGGGAAACAGAAACGCCAGTCGCTCTTCCAGCCCGTCTTGCGAGCATTTGACCAGAAAGTCTTCGATGCTCATGTCGCCGGTAGGAAAGTCCGGCAAAAAGTACTCACCCAGCCGCACCGTCACGTTACAGCGCTTGGCGATCTCCACGCTGTTTTCCAGCGCCTCGGGAATGTCGGCAAACAGCTCGACCATCTCGGCCGGGCTTTTCAGGTACTGTTCCGGGCTGTAACGCCGGGGGCGGCGCTTGTCGTCCAGGGTGTAACCGTCGTGAATGGCCACCCGGATCTCGTGGGCGTCGAAGTCGCTTTTATCGAGAAACACCACCTCGTTGGTGGCCACCACCGGCAGGCCGTCGCGCTCGGCCACCGCCACCGCCATGTGCAGGTAGCTTTCTTCGTCCGGTCGCTCGGTTCGTTGCAGCTCCAGGTAATAACGATCCGGAAAATGCTGCCGGTAAAAACCGAGACACTGGCTGACCAGCGCCTCGTTGCCCTTGAGCAGGCCGATGCCCACATCGCCTTCGCGCCCGCCGGACAGCACGATAATGCCTTCGCTGAACTCGGCCAGCCAGGCCTTGTCCACCAGCGGCCGATGCTGTACGTGACCGCGCTCGTAGGCCTTGGAAATAATGCGGGTAATGCTCTGGTAGCCGGTATTGTCCATCGCCAGCAGGGTGAGGCGAAACAGCTGTTCGCCCAGCTCGTCGCTCTGTACCCAGATATCGGTGCCGACGATGGGCTTGAGCCCCTTGCGGTGCGCATCGCCGTAAAAGCGGACCAGGCCGCAGAGGTTCATCTGATCGGTCAGCGCCAGCGCCGGATAGCCCAGCTCGCTCGCGCGCTGGTTGATGGGGCCGATTTTGGCCACCCCATCCACCATGGAAAAGTCCGAGTGAATGCGCAGATGGACGAAAGGCGTACTCATTTGCCAGCCGCCGCTAAGTCATTGCCGGCAGCCAGCAGCGCCGCCACCGGCTTGAAGCTGCAACGGTATTCCGGCAGCACGCCATGCTCGGCCAGCGCCGCCAGGTGATCCCTGGTCGGATAGCCCTTGTGGCGGGCAAAGCCGTACTGGGGGTGCAAGGCATCCAGCGCGATCATCTCCTGATCCCGCGCCACCTTGGCCAGAATGGAGGCGGCACTGATTTCGGCCACCCGGCTGTCGCCCTTGACCACCGCCTGAGATGGCATCGGCAGGCTGGGGCAGCGATTACCGTCGATAAACACGAAGCCGGGTTGCACGGCGAGTGCCGCCACCGCCCGGCTCATGGCCAGCATGGTGGCCTGCAGAATATTCAGCTCGTCGATTTCGGCCGGCGAGCAGCGACCGATGGCCCAGGCCAGGGCGCGTTCGCGAATAAGTGGCGCCAGCAACTCGCGTTTTTTCTCGCTCAGTTTCTTGGAATCATTGAGACCGGGAATGGGGTTATTCGGGTCCAGGATCACCGCGGCGGTGACCACATCGCCGACCAGCGGGCCGCGGCCCACTTCATCGACGCCCGCCACCAGCACGCCCTGGGGATAAACGATGTCTGTCATATCATGTTTGTCATATTCTATTGGCCAGTTCCAGCACCGCCAGCGCGGCCTGCTCGTCGGCGTTACAGCGAATTTTTTTATGCAGTTGGGTAAATTGCGCCACCAAGCTACTGGTGTCGTTGTCCAGCAACTTGCCGACTTCGTCCACGATATGGCCGGGCGTGCATTCATGTTGAATCAGCTCGCTCACCAGCATTTGATCCGCCAGCAGGTTGGGCAGTGAGGCATAGGCGGTATGCACCAGCTTGTTGGCCAGCCAGTAGCTGACCGGCTTGAACCTGTAGCCCACCACCATCGGCTTCTTGGCCAGCATTGCCTCCAGGGTGGCGGTGCCGGATGCCAGCAGAATCACATCGGCGGCGGTCATCACATCCCGCCCCCGGCCTTCGATCAGGGTGATATCGAGATGGGGCGCCACCTGCTGCTTGATGGCCATAAACTCTTCACGCCGTTTGGCACTGACCAGCGGCACCACAAATTCCAGCTCGGGGTGGCGCACCTTGAGCTGTTTGCAGGCTTCCAGATACACGGGGCTGAGCAGGGTCACTTCCGCATGCCGGCTGCCGGGCAACAGGGCCAGGTAACGGCCATCGGGCTTGAGGCCCAGCCGCTCGCGCGCGCCTTGAGTGTCGGGCACCAGCGGCATTTGATCGGCCAGGGTATGGCCGATGAAGCGACAAGGGGCATCGAAACGGTCGTAGAAGGCTTTTTCAAACGGCAGAAAGGCCAGCACCATGTCGGTGGCGGCCTTGATCTTGTGAATTCGGTTTTGCCGCCAGGCCCATACCGAGGGGCTGACGTAATGCAGGGTGGCAATGCCACTCTTGCGTAATTTAAGTTCGACACCGATGTTGAAGTCCGGGGCGTCGATGCCCACGAACACGTCGGGCGGATTCTCGATGAAGTGGCGAATGATCTGCTTGCGAATGGTCAGAATACGCGGCAGTCGGCCCAACACCTCGACCAGCCCCATCACCGCCAACTCCTCCATCTCGAACAGGGCGGTACAGCCCTCGGCCACCATCTGGGGGCCGGCGATGCCTTCGAACACCGCATTCGGATGGCGCGCCCGCAGCTCGCGAATCAGACCGGCGCCCAGGGTGTCGCCGGACACTTCGCCGGCGACGATACCGATACGCAGGGGGCGAGCCTCAGGCACGAATGATACCGCGCTCGTTTTGCTTGAGAAACTCGACCATGATGCCCACTTCCGGCTGCTGCTGGTTCAGCGCTTCCAGCTCGGGAATCACTTCGTCCACGGTTTTTCCGCTTCTGAAAATGATCTTGTAGGCTTTCTTGATGGCCGAAATCCCCTCGGGGGAAAAGCCTCGACGGCGCAAACCCTCGGAGTTCACGCCGAACGGCTTGGCGTAGAGACCGGCGGCCATCACATAGGGCGGCACGTCCTTGTTCAGCGCGGCACAGCCGGCGATAAAGGCGTGGCTGCCGACCCGGCCAAACTGGTGAATGGCGGCATGACCGCCGAAGATCACGTGCGAGCCGATGTGCACATGGCCCGCCAGGGTGGCGTTGTTGGCAAAGATGCAATCGTCACCGATGCGACAGTCGTGCGCCACGTGCACGTTCACCATGAACAGGTTGCGGCTGCCGACCCGGGTCAGGCTTTCATCCTGACTGGTGCCCCGGTGAAAAGTGCAGGACTCGCGAATCACGTTATCGTCGCCGATTTCCAGCACGGTACGCTCGCCGGCGTATTTCTTGTCCTGGCAGTCTTCTCCGATGGAGCAAAACTGAAAGATGCGATTACGCTGGCCGATACGGGTGGGCCCCTTGATCACCACATGGGGGCCTATCCAGCAGTCGTCGCCGATTTCCACTTCCGGGCCAATCAGGGTCCAGGGGCCGATTTCGACCCCCTTGCCGATTTTGGCGTCCGGATGGACGATGGCGGTTTCATGAATTACTGCACTTGGCTCTATCACACTCAACCCTCGCGTTTGGCACACATCAGTTCGGCGGTACAGACCACTTCGCCGTCGACGGTGGCAACACCGGTAAATTTGGCGATACCACGACGTTCTTTAAGATAGACCACGTCCAGCACCAGCTGGTCTCCCGGCACCACGGGGCGCTTGAAGCGGGCGTTGTCGATAGAGGCGAAATAATACAGCTCGTTGGGCTTGGGCTTGCCCACCATCTTGAACGCCAGAATGCCGGTGGCCTGGGCCATGGCTTCCAGGATCAATACCCCCGGAAACACCGGCTTGTTCGGAAAATGGCCGGTGAACATCGGCTCGTTGAAAGACACATTCTTGATGCCTCTCAGGGTCTTGCGCTCAGGGCTAATTTCATAATGTGCCACCTTGTCTACCATCAAAAACGGGTAGCGGTGCGGCAGCAGTTCCAGAATTTCCTGGATATCCAACTGATTCTGTTCGTTATTCAGTTCATTGTTCAAAATGTAACCCTACCAATTTTGCTTAATTTTTTTTGTCTGACTGCTTTTCAAGCCGGTTTAACCGCTTGTGCATATCGTCGATGCGCATCACCCGCGCCGCCGTTTTACGCCATTCTTTATTGGGCTGCAACGGAATACCGGAAGAATAGAGACCCGGCTCGGTAATGGGCCGCATTACCATGCTCATGCCGGTGATGGTCACTCCATCACAGATCTCGATGTGACCATTGATCACCACGGCGCCGCCAATAATACAATATTTACCGACTTTGAGACTACCCGCCATCACGGTACCACCGGCAATGGCGGTGCCGTAACCGATGCTGACGTTATGGGCAACCTGGCACAGATTGTCGATTATCACATTATCGGCAATGCAAGTATCGCCCAATGCACCGCGGTCTATGGTGGTGCCGGCGCCAATTTCGACCCGGTTACCGATAATCACGGTCCCCAGCTGCGGAATCTTGACCCACTCGCCCTTGTTGTTGGCATAACCGAAGCCGTCGCCGCCAATGATAGCACCCGACTGCACCAGGCAGCGTTCGCCCAGCTCGACTCTATGGTACAGAGTCACGTTGGCCCACAGGCGGCTGTTGGCGCCGAGACGAGCGCCTTTGCCGATAAAGCAACCGGCGCCAATCACCACGCCATCTCCCAGCACCACCCCGGATTCGATCACCGCATTGGCACCGATGGCCACGCCTTCCCCCAGAGTGACATCGTCGGCAATCACCGCCGTGGGATGAATATCCACCGCCGGTTGCGGCGTGGTGTCCAGCGCCTGGGCGGCCAGGGCAAAGCCCAGATACGGGTCGGTCATCACCAGGCTGGCCACCGGGCACAGTGCCTGATCGGCACTCGTGACGATCACCGCCCCGGCCCTGGTGTTTTTCAGCAGGGAGTGATACTTGCTGTCCGACAAAAAGGCCACCTCGTCCGGGCCTGCCTTGTCCAGAGTGTTGACCCGACGAATAACCCGACTCGGGTCACCCTTGAGTTCGGCATTCAGCTGCCGGGCCAGTTCCTGTAACGTGATCTCTTGCAACCTACTAGTCATAATCAAATACTCATCAAAACCGGGCTTTACTTGCTGACCTTGCCGATCACCTGTTTGGTGATATCGAGGGCCGGTGAAACATAGACGACGGCGCCCCGCTCGATCACCAGATCCAGCCCCCTGGCCCTGGTGATCTCGTCGATGGCGGTTTGAATACGCGCCAGCATTTTCTTGCGCTCTTCGCTCTCGCGGCGAGCCTGATCTTCTTCAAGCTTGCGACGCTTCTGCACATAGGCGCTCTGCATTTCGTTCAGCTTTTTCTGGGCCTCGGCCTTTTGCTGATCGTTCATGAACGCCATGTCCTTTTGCTGCTTTTCAATAAAGCTGCGGCCATCGGCTTCCATTTTCTGCACTTCCTTGACCCGGGCACCAAACTCGCTTTCCAGTTGCCTGGCCACCGCCTGACGCTGGGGCATGTTCTGGAAGACGGCACCGGTGTCTACCACCGCAATCTTGCCACTTTGGGCATGAGCCAGAGTCGCGGTCAGCATCAGGGCCAGTACGCCCATCATTTTCATCATCTGTTTCAAGGTAAGCTCCTGTTTAAGTAAATGTGAGGAGTGAGGTGTGAGGGGAAACCCCTGCCCCCCCACCCAGCCTCCCCCTGGCGAAAACCTGCCGTGATATCTGTATCCCCGCTGCCAAGGGGGAGGAGCAGAACGGCGCCGCCTTTTACAATCGACGCCATACGGTTCCCTCCCCTTTAACCTCATCCCTGCAGAATAACGGCGGGGTGCAACGCAAGGGGAGGGTCAGGGTGGGGTTACTGTACTTCCCTCACCTCTAACACCTCACCCCTAACGGGGTTTAAAACGTCCGGCCGATGTTGAAGTTGAACACCTCGGTACGGTCGCCTTCCACTTCTTTCAGCGGGCTGGCGAGCGAGAACACCAGCGGGCCCAGCGGTGACAGCCATTGCATGCTGACGCCGGCGGAGGCGCGAATGTTGGACGGATCGCCGAAGTCGTAGATCAGGTCGCATTGGCTTACACAGTTAGCGGCATAGTCCGCCGAGAAATTGGTGTTCCACACGCTACCTACGTCCATGAACACGCTGGTACGCAGCGAGCGTTGCAGATCTTCACCGGCGAACGGCGTGGGCACGATCAGCTCGGCCGAGGCCGCCACCAGGGCGTTGCCGCCGATGGTGCTGTCGTCGCCTTCAAATTTGCCATTTCTTTCATATACAGCCCGCGGGCCCACCGAGTTGCTCTTGAAGCCACGCAGGGTGCTGAAGCCACCGGCGTAGTAATTCTCGAAGAAAGGCAGGCCCTGGCTGCCGTTGGTGGCATCGCCGTAACCGTCACCGTAAGAGGCGCGGAACTTGCCGGTCAGCACCCAGTTATGCTCGCGGTCGAGCGGGAAGTAATGGGCATCGTCGAAGCTGGTCTTGTAATACTGCAGATCCGAGCCGGGTACCGTTACCTTGAGCGACAGGTTCTGGCGATTACCGGCGGTGGGGAAGTAACCCCGGTTCAGGGTATTGCGGGTCCAGCCGGCGGTGACATCGAAGGTATTGAAGCTGATTTCATCGTTCGCAGACACATTCTCGCCATGCAGTCTCCAGAAGTCGTCCAGCTGCACATAGCTGTCGCTCGGCTTGCCCAGGCTGTTGTGCTCGAAGCCGGCACTGAAGTTCAGCCGGTTGTCTTCGTCAATCGGGAAGCCGCTCAGGGCACGAACGCCATAGAGGGTGCTGTCGTAATCGGCCAGGTTGGCGTCGTCGGCTTCAAACTGACGGTAATAGAGTCGGCCACCGAGGCTGACACCATCGACGGTGAAGTAAGGGTCGGTGTACTCCAGCGACACATCCTTGGAGTAGTCGTTCATCTGGGAGTTGATGCCCACCCGGTTGCCGGTACCGAGGAAGTTGTCCTGCTGCAGGCCCGCCTGAATGCTGAAACCGGAGTCGGTACCGAAGCCGATGCCGAAGTTGATGGAGCCGGCCGGCTGCTCCTTGACGTTGACGTCCAGATCCACCTGATCGTCTTCACCGGGAATGCGGCGGGTTTCCACCTCGACGGTTTCGAAGAAACCCAACCGGTTCAGGCGGGTACGGGATTGCTCCACGTCTTCGGTTGACAGCCGGGCGCCTTCCATCTGGCGCATTTCACGGCGCAGCACCTCGTCTTTGGTGATGGTGTTACCGCCGAAGTTGATGCGGCGCACATAGACCCGGTTACCCGGATCGATATTGACCACCAGCTCCACTTTCTTGCTGTTTTCATCGATCTGCGGAAAGGTGGCAATCTTGGGGTAGGCGTAGCCGAAGCGGCCGAGGAATTTGGACAGCACCTCTTCCATATGGGCCACATCGGCGGCGGAATAGAGATCACCGGCACGCAGTGGCACCAGCGCTTCCAGCTCGGACTGGCGGTCGATAAGATTGCCGCGCAGGTTGACGCCAGACACCGTATAGCGCTCCCCTTCGGAAACGTTGAGGGTGATATAGACCCCTTCCTTGTCCGGCGACATGGACACCTGGGTCGAGGTCACCTCGGCCTTGAGATAACCCCGATCCCGGTAGTAGGAACGCAGGGTTTCTATGTCACCGGCCAGCTTCTGCTTCTGATAGCGCTGATCGGCCATGAAGTTCCACCAGGGCACGCTGTCTGACAGCTGCAGCTGACCCAACAACTGTTCTTCGCTGAACGCCTTGTTGCCGACGATGTTGATCTGCTTGATCTCGGCGGCCGGACCTTCCACGAATTCGAATTTAAGATCGACCCGATTGCGCGGCAGCGGCGTCAGCACCGCCTTGACCTGGGCCGAGTATTTGCCCACGCCGTAGTAAAAGTCTTCCAGTCCCTGTTCGAGCGAGCTCAGGGTGGTGCGATCCAGTGGCTCGCCAATGCGTACCCCGGCCCCTTCCAGACTCTGCTTGAGCTGCTCTTCCTTGATTTCCTCGTTGCCGCTGAAGCTGATACCGGCAATGGTCGGCCGTTCGGTCACCTGTACCACCAGAATGCCGTTGTCGCGCAGCAGCTGTACATCTTCGAAGTTACCGGAGGCATACAGGCTCTTGATGGCCTCGGCCAGGCGTGCGGAGTCCACTTCTTCACCGACTCGCACCGGCAGGCTAAGCAGGGTCGCCCCCAGGGTGACCCGCTGCAGCCCCTTGACCTGAATGTCCTGCACCACAAAAGGGCTTATGCCACCCTGAGCATGGGCCAGCATACTGGCGCCCAGCAGGCAGGACGCCACCAGCGTATTTTGAACCGATCTTTTTTTAATTGCCCTTTCTTTGGCAGACCTTTCTTTAACAGACATGGTGTGACTTTATCCTTGTGTCGGTCGCCCTAGAGGCGAGCAAAATCGTTAAACAGCGCCAGTCCCATCAGCATTATCAAGAGCGCAGCGCCAATCCTGAAACCGATTTCCTGTATTTTTTCCGGTACCGGTCGTCCGGTCACCGCTTCTATCACATAAAACAGCAGGTGCCCGCCGTCGAGCACCGGCAATGGTAACAGGTTGATGATGCCGAGGTTCACGCTGACCAGCGCCATGAAACCGAGAAAATAAACCAGGCCGAACTCGGCGGTCGCGCCGGCGCCCTTGGCAATGGAAATGGGGCCGCTCAGGTTGTCTACCGAGACGATGCCGGTCAGCAGCTTACCGAGCATCTGGAAGGTCAGCACCGTCAGATCCCAGGTTCGGCTGATACCGGCGCCGATGGCCGCCAACGGGCCATAGGTGAGCTCGAAGCGATACGCTTCGTCTACCGGCAGCACCTCGGGCGCCACGCCCGCATAACCGATGACCCGGTCGCGGCTTTCACGCCGCTCCGGCGTCAGCGTCAGCGTCAGGCTTCGACCCTCACGCATCAGCTGAAGTTCCACAGGAACCTCGGGAGAAGCCTGAACCAGCGACACCAGTTGCCGCCAGTCGGCCAGCGGCTCACCATCGATGGCCTGCAGGGTATCACCTGACTGCACACCGGCCGCGGCGGCGGGGCCATTATTGACCACCTCGGCTACGGTCAGCGTGAGTTCGGGACCGACCGGCTCCAGCCCCAGGGCTCTGATCGGCGACATTTCATCCGGGTCAAACTGCCACTCGGCCAGTGGAATAATGGCCTCTCGCCGTTGCCCGGTGCCGTCGGCTACCTCGAACCGGGTTTCGTCATCACCAATACGCCCAAGCAGGGCAAAGTTGACTTCTTCCCAGGTACGCACCGCCTTGCCGTCGATGGCCAGAATTTCCATGCCCGGCGCCAGGCCGCCCTCGGCCGCCGGTGAGGATAAGGTCACATCGTTCAGCACCGGCTTGACCGCCGGCACGCCAATCAGAAACATCAGCCAGAAAGCGAAAATGGCAAAGGCAAAGTTGGCCATGGGGCCGGCAACCACGATCGCCATACGCGCCCACACCGACTTGCGGTCGAACGCCTGATCCTGCAAATGGGCAGGCACCTCATCCACCCGGCCGTCGAGCATCTTGACGTAGCCGCCGAGCGGGATCAGCGCCACCACATATTCGGTGCCGTCCTTACCCATGCGTCGCCAGATGGCCTTGCCGAAGCCGATGGAGAAGCGTTCTACCTTGACGCCGTTGCGCCGCGCCACCCAGAAGTGGCCGTACTCGTGTACCGCCACCAGAATACCGAGGGCGACAATAAAGGCGCCCAGATTCCACAGTATGTCGCCCATCATGTTTTCCTTATCGATTCTGTATCAAAGCGGTGGCACAGCGGCGTGCTGCGCCATCCAGCGCGATGATCTCGTCCAGGCTCGTCGCCCGGGTGCTGCCCAGCTGTTGCATCACAGCGTCGTTAACCGAAGCGATGGCCATAAAATCAAGCGAGCCGGCCAGAAAGGCCGCGACCGCCTCTTCATTGGCCGCATTCAGTGCCGTGGTGGCGCCCTGGCCGCTGGCACAGGCGTCGATGGCCAGCTGCAGGCAAGGGTAACGCGCCATGTCCGGCGCCATAAAGCTGAGCTCACCCAGCTTGCAGAAGTCCAGCGGTGCCACCCCGGAGGCGATGCGCGCCGGATACGCCAGCGCATGCGCTATGGGGGTCATCATATCCGGCTGGCCGAGCTGGGCCAATACCGAACCGTCCGAATACTGCACCATGGAGTGAATGACCGACTGGGGATGCACCAGCACCTCAAGCTGGCTCGGCGCGGCATTGAACAGCCAGCGCGCCTCTATGTATTCCAGCCCCTTGTTCATCATGGTGGCGGAGTCGACCGAAATTTTCGGCCCCATCGACCAGTTGGGGTGCGCCACCGCCTGAGCCGGCGTCACACCGGCCAGCTGGTTCACCGGGGTATAACGGAAGGGACCGCCGGATCCGGTAAGCAGTATCTTGCCGACCCCCGCCTCCGCCAGACTGCCCCGCCCCGGGTTTTGCTGCAACTCGGCGGGCAGGCACTGAAAAATGGCGTTGTGTTCGCTGTCTATCGGCAACAGCTCGGCACCGCTGCGATGCACCAGGTCGATGAACAGCTCGCCACTCATCACCAGCGCTTCCTTGTTGGCCAGCAAGACCCGCTTGCCACTCTTTACCGCCGCCAGGGTAGACAACAAACCGGCGGCCCCGACGATGGCGGCCATCACTGTGGTGACCTCCGGCTCGGCGGCCACCTCGCACAAGGCCTCGGCCCCGCTCAGCACCCGGGTTTTACTGCCCTGCTCCGCCAGCTGCCGACGCAGCTCCCGCGCCGCCGACTCATCCACCATCACCGCATAACGGGGCGAGAATTCCAGGCAATCGGCCAGCATGCGTGCAACCTGCCGGTGGGCGGTCAACGCAAAAACGCGAAAGCGCTCGGGGTGCCGACGCACCACCGACAGCGTGCTCTGACCGATGGAGCCGGTAGCCCCGAGTATGGTGATGAGTTCCATCAGCTTAATACCCGAACGACGACGATAAATACCGGTAGGGCGGCGGTGAGGCTGTCGATGCGATCCATGATGCCACCGTGACCCGGCAAAATGCTGCCCGAGTCCTTGATGCCCGCTTCACGCTTGAACATGCTCTCGACCAGATCGCCCAGCACGGACGCGAATACCGCCACCACGGAGGCCACCAGCAGCACCACACTTTGTTGCATCGGTAGCGCCATGGTCTGCGTGACCACCAGTGCCAGCAGGCTTGCCGCCACCACACCGCCGATCATGCCTTCTATGGTCTTGCCGGGGCTGACCCGGGGGCACAGCTTGTGCTTGCCGAACGCCTTGCCGGCAAAATAGGCACCGGTGTCGGCCACCCATACCAGCGACATCACGAACAACAGCAACCAGGCACCGAAATAGGGATTCTGTTCATATTCGTAGCTGCGCAGCGCCAGCAACGCCCAGAAAAAGGGGATCAGGCTGAACAGCGCAAACAGCGCCTTCAGCCACAACCGGCCTTGCCAGAAGGCCGCGCTGCGCGGGTACACCAACACCAGCACCAGCGACATCAGCCACCAGACGGCGCCGGCGCCGAGCACCAGCGCGACGGTATCATTCAGATCCGGACGCCAGACCTGATCGATCGGCACCATGGCCATCAGCCCAATCAATACCAGGGCCAGCGATACCATCACCACATTGGCCTTGCGCGGATCGATAAAACGCCCCCACTCCCGGCCCGCCAGCAAAAAGACACCGCCGGCAAAGAGCGTAAAGAACGGCAGCGGCAACAGAAAAATGGCGGCCAGTACCAGGGGGATCAGGCACAGGGCCGTGATGATTCTAAGCTTTAACAAGAAATATCCTCTCTTATTGAAGTGAGGGGTGAAATGTGAGGAGTGAGGGGTAAACACCTGACTCTTCACTCCTTACGCCTCAACGCTCACGTCTTTATATGTACGTAAGATCGATTTCAATCGACCAACCCAACCTGGGTGCTCCCCGTAGGGTTGAGTTCAATCGACCCACGAACGTAACATCAAATCAAAAACGGTCGAATAAATTCGACCCTACGCTGACGAACATTCCGACTACACCGTCATCCTGACGAAAGTCAGGATCTTGTGTAGTCTGCAGCAAGATACCAGAGCCGAGCCCAAGGGGAGGGAGCAAAACTATTCCCTAATCCCTATTCCCTAATCCCCAGTCCCTAATCCCTATTCCCTATTCCCCGCCCTTCTGCCAAGGCGCGAATTTGTGCGCCGGTGCAGCCGAAGCGGCGTTCCCGTGCCACAAAGGCGGCAATCGCCTCACTGAAAGCGGCTTCGTCGAAGTCGGGCCAGAGTACAGGGGTGAAGTGCAGCTCGGCGTAGGCCAGCTGCCACAGCAGAAAGTTGCTGATACGCTGCTCGCCACCGGTGCGGACCAGCAAGTCGACCTGCGCCAGGTCGGCCATGGTCATCAGGCTTCCCAGCTGGTGCTCGGTGATGTCGGCGGGGTCGAGTTTACCGGCTGCCACCTGCTCGGCTGCACGGCGACAGGCCTGGGTGATGTCCCAGCGGCCACCGTAGTTGGCGGCAATATTGAGGGTCAGCCCGGTATTGGCGGCGGTAAGCGCTTCGGCATCGGCAATTTTGCGTTGCAGATGCTCGCTGAAACCGCGGTGATCGCCGATCACCCGCAGGCGAATGTTGTTGCGGTGCAGCTTGCGAACCTCCGAGCCGAGCACGGCAATAAAGAGACTCATCAGGGCACTAACTTCATCTTCTGGCCTGCGCCAGTTTTCGCTGGAGAAGGCGAACAGGGTCAGGGCATCCAGCTTGAGCCGATAGGCAAAACTGACGGCGGCACGCACCGATTTTACACCGGCCTTGTGCCCGCTGACCCGGAACTTGCCCCGTTGTTCGGCCCAGCGGCCGTTGCCGTCCATGATGATGGCGACATGACGGGGTAGCTGAGATGGGTCGTCGAATGCTGCCATTGTTTGGCTCGCTGGCATTAAATCACTCCTGCACAAAGACAAACGCCGTGCAGGCAAGCTACACGGCGTCGGCTACTATACCTGATGTAAGTATCAGATTTCCATTAACTCTTTCTCTTTGACGGCGAGGGCTTCGTCTATCTTTTTGATATAGAGATCGGTCAGTTTCTGGATGTCGTCCTGAGCACGACGATCGTCGTCTTCGGAAATTTCCTTTTCTTTCAACAGTGCCTTGAAGTCACCGTTGGCGTCGCGACGGATATTGCGAATGGCCACCCGGCCCTGCTCGGCTTCGTGACGTACGACCTTGATCAGGTCTTTACGACGCTCTTCGGTCAGTGACGGCAACGGAATGCGGATCATGGTGCCGGTGCTGGACGGGTTAAGACCCAGATCGGAACTCATGATGGCCTTTTCTACCGCCTTGATCATGGTGCGATCGAATACCGTCACCGCCAGGGTACGGGAGTCTTCGGTGGTGATGTTGCCTACCTGCTTCAGCGGGGTAGCCGCACCGTAGTAATCCACATAAATGGTGTCCAGCAGGCTGGGATGCGCCCGGCCGGTACGAACCTTGTTCATCTGGCCCTTGAGTGACTCAAGGCTCTTTTCCATCCGCGTGTTGGCGTCGTTCTTAATCTCGTTAATCACGGTTTATATCCTTGTTTTATCGTAAGGGGTGAGATGTCAGGCGTGAGGAGTAAAACACCTCACCCCTTTTACCCTTCACCCCTCACCTGCTAATTATTTCCGGCTGATGAGGGTGCCTTCGGTTTCCCCCATCACGGCACGGCGCAACGCACCCGGCTTGTTCATGTTGAACACTCGAACCGGCAGGTTATGATCCCGGGCCAGGGTAAAGGCGGCCAGATCCATCACCTTGAGTTCGCGATCCAGTACATCATCATAATCCAGCTGACTGTACAGCTCGGCATCCGGGTTTTTCATCGGATCTTCACTGTAGACGCCGTCCACCTTGGTGGCCTTCAATACTACGTCGGCTTCAATTTCAATGCCACGCAAACAGGCGGCAGAATCGGTGGTGAAGAAAGGATTGCCGGTACCGGCAGAGAAAATCACCACGCGGCCCTTGCGCAGCAAGCTGATGGCATCGGCCCAGTTATAAGGGTCGCACACGCCTTCCAGAGTAATAGCAGACATCAGACGGGCATTCACATAAGCACGGTGCAGGGCATCGCGCATGGCCAGCCCATTCATCACGGTGGCCAACATACCCATGTGGTCGCCCACCACGCGGTTCATACCCGCCTGGGCCAGGCCCGCACCGCGAAACAGGTTGCCGCCGCCAATCACCAGGCCGACCTGAACACCCAGTTCAACCAGTTCTTTGATTTCCTGAGCCATACGTTCGAGTACGGCGGGGTCAATACCAAAGCCTTCTTCACCTTGCAGCGCTTCGCCGCTCAGTTTAAGAAGAATGCGTCTGTATGCGGGTTTAGGATTGGTACTCATGCTTTTCTATTCCTGGTCATAGAAAGACCGCGACACAAGTCGCGGTCTGGATAGCACTAACAACGGCGGGAATTAACCCTTGGAAGCAGCGATTTGTGCCTGAACTTCGGCAGCGAAATCTTCTTCTTTCTTCTCGATGCCTTCACCCACTTCAAAGCGGACAAAACCGATGGCATCGGCGCCGGCCTGCTTGAGGCGCTCGGCAACAGAGATAGAAGGATCCTTAACGAAGGGCTGACCGGTCAGAGAGATTTCACCGGTGAACTTCTTCATGCGACCTTCAACCATCTTCTCGGCGATTTCTTTCGGCTTGCCGGAGTTGACGGCGATGTCGACCTGAATTTCGCGCTCTTTGGCCACGACTTCTTCAGACACATCTTCGGGCTTGACGAACTGCGGGTTGGAAGCAGCAACGTGCATTGCCACGTCTTTGGCCACTTCTTCGTCACCGCCTTTCAGGTTGGCGATAACGCCGATGCGGGTGCCGTGCAGGTAAGTGGTCAGGTTGTCACCTTCCACCAGCACGATACGACGCAGGCTCATGTTTTCACCGATCTTGGCGATCAGGTTGGTCAGAGTCAGCTCGACGCTTTCGCCATTTTCATACTCGGCCGCCTTCAGGGCGTCCAGGTCGTTGATTTTGTTTGCCAGCGCAATGTCGACAATCTTGTCACCGAAGGCGCGGAAACCGGCGTCTTTGGCGACAAAGTCGGTTTCGCTGTTCAGCTCGATCATCACGGCGGTGTTGCCAGCCTGACGCTGCAGGATGATACCTTCTGCGGCAATACGGCCGGCTTTCTTGGCGGCTTTGGCCTGACCGGACTTGCGCATCTCTTCGATGGCCAGTTCAATGTCGCCATTGGCTTCGGTCAGGGCTTTTTTACAATCCATCATGCCAGCGCCAGTGCGCTCACGCAGTTCTTTTACCAGGGCGGCGGTAATCGTTGCCATGTCTAATTTCCTCGATCTTGGTCTACAAGAAAACAGGGGCACAAGGCCCCTGTTAACCCATTACTTTCGTATGGTTAATAAAGGCTGAAGCCTAGGCTTCGACTTTATTACTCTTCTACGACGTAGTTGTCTTCGGCTTGCACGGCCAAGTCTTGCGCACGGGCAGCAATCACGGCGTCGGCAGCGGCATTCAGGTACAGCTGGACGGCACGGATAGCGTCATCGTTACCGGGAATGATGTAATCGATGTTGTCCGGGTTAGAGTTGGTGTCAACAATCGATACTACCGGAATGCCCAGGTTGTTGGCTTCCTTGATAGCGATGTGCTCGTGGTCAGCGTCTACTACGAACAATACGTCGGGCAGACCGCCCATGTCCTTGATACCGCCCAGGGACTTCTCCAGCTTTTCCATTTCGCGAGTACGCATCAGCGCCTCTTTCTTGGTCAGCTTGTCGAAGGTACCGTCTTGAGCCTGGCTTTCCAGCTCTTTCAGGCGGCTGATGGATTGACGTACAGTCTTCCAGTTGGTCAGCATGCCACCCAACCAGCGATGGTTGACGTAGAACTGATCACACTTGGTAGCGGCTTCTTTGACGGCTTCAGAGGCTGCGCGCTTGGTACCAACAAACAGGATTTTACCCTTCTTGGAAGCCACGTTGCCCAGATAGTTCAACGCATCGTTGAACATGGGAACGGTTTTTTCCAGGTTGATGATGTGAACCCGGTTGCTGGCGCCGAAAATGAACGGCTTCATCTTGGGGTTCCAGTAACGAGTCTGGTGACCAAAGTGAACGCCGGCTTTCAGCATGTCGCGCATAGATACTTGTGCCATGATTTCCTCAAATAAGTGTATTGGGTTAGGCCTCCACACATCCCATGACTCCGACCCGAAGGCACCCTGGAGCATGTGCCGATGTGTGTGTGTATTAAGAAGGTGAATGTGTGTGATGGATAAATCTGCAGGCATGCCCGCAGATGCAACTATCACGGCGCGCTTTATACCATAAAACCGGCCCCTGCACCAGCGTTGCCGTTATTCGTCTGCAGCCTGGCTACGGCTTGACTACTGGTGGAACTTAGCGGCACTTGGCGTTACACTTTTTGTCCTTTTGTCGGCCATCCTTATCGGCCTTCCTTATTGGCATAGCCGATAGCCGCCCTGCAAGACAACGCAGCCCTGAACCGGACGCCCACCCACAGAGACGAGTTTGATGAGCATAGTCATAAAAACCCCGGAAGAAATAGAAAAAATGCGCGTAGCCGGTCGCCTGGCCGCAGACGTGCTGGAAATGATTGAACCGCACGTGCAAGCCGGCGTGACCACCGA
Source organism: Oceanisphaera sediminis (assembly GCF_039539745.1). Taxonomy (NCBI): domain Bacteria; kingdom Pseudomonadati; phylum Pseudomonadota; class Gammaproteobacteria; order Aeromonadales; family Aeromonadaceae; genus Oceanisphaera; species Oceanisphaera sediminis. The sequence goes on along the minus strand of NZ_BAABDS010000015.1, from coordinate 23,934 downwards.
CCAGCTGAACCAGATCTGCCATGACTATATCGTGAACGAGCAGCAGGCGATTCCGGCGCCGCTGAACTATCACGGTTTTCCCAAGTCGATCTGTACCTCGGTAAACCACGTGATCTGCCACGGCATTCCGGCGGACAAGAAGCTCAAGGAAGGCGACATCATCAATATCGATATCACGGTGATCAAGGATGGCTACCACGGTGATACTTCAAAAATGTTCATGGTCGGGAAGCCCGGCATCATGGCCGAACGCCTGTGCCGGGTAACCCAGGAATGCCTGGAGCTGGGCATCAAGATGGTGAAGCACGGAGTACACCTGGGCGACATCGGTGCCGCCATTCAGCAGCACGCCGAGGCGCACAACTATTCGGTAGTGCGGGAATATTGTGGCCACGGCATCGGTGCCGAGTTCCACGAAGAGCCGCAGGTACTGCATTACGGCAAACCGGGCACCGGTGAAGTACTGCAAGCAGGCATGTGCCTGACCATAGAGCCGATGATCAACGCCGGCAAACGCCAGAGCAAGATGCTGGGCGACGGCTGGACCGTGGTGACCAAAGACCGCAGCCTCTCGGCCCAGTACGAGCACACCCTGCTGGTAACCGAAGACGGCTGCGAAGTACTGACCCTGCGCAAAGACGACAGACTGCCGCGGGTTATCAAGGCTGGCAGCTAAACTCCGGCAAGCTGTCGCGGCCCCTTCCGTCGACAAACTCTGCCCTGCAGAATAAAAAACGGCGCTGTTGATACAGCGCCGTTTTTGTTGGTATTGCACTACCTAATGGTTTGCACCGTATAAATCGGAACCTACAGATGTCGTAGGGTCGAATTTATTCGACCGACTTTAATTCTGCGATTCCCTCTTGGTCGATTGAAATCGACCCTACGATCGTTCGACGAACATTGAGCCTTTTACATCTGCGTCACTATGTCTTCGGCAAATTCGGAGCAGCTGCGCAGGGTAGCACCGTCCATTTGCCGCTCAAAGTCGTAGGTGACCGTCTTGTTGGCAATCGCCCCTTCCATGCCCTTGACGATAAGATCCGCCGCCTCGGTCCAGCCCAGGTGGCGCAGCATCATCTCGGCGGAGAGGATAAGCGACCCCGGGTTGACCTTGTCTTGCCCCGCGTACTTGGGTGCGGTGCCGTGGGTGGCTTCAAACAGGGCCACGCCGTCGCCGATATTGGCGCCGGGGGCGATGCCGATGCCGCCCACCTGGGCCGCCAGCGCATCGGAGATATAGTCGCCGTTCAGGTTCATGCAGGCAATGACATCATATTCCGCCGGGCGCAGCAGTATTTGCTGCAGGAAGGCGTCGGCAATCACGTCCTTGACCACAATTTCCTTGCCGGTGTTGGGATTTTTGAACGAACACCAGGGGCCGCCGTCAATCAATTCGGCACCGAATTCTTCTCGCGCCAGCGCATAACCCCAGTCTTTGAAGGCACCTTCGGTGAACTTCATGATGTTGCCCTTGTGCACCAGGGTCAGGGAGTCGCGGTCGTTATCGATGGCATACTGCAGGGCGGCACGCACCAGGCGCTGGGTACCGGCCTTGGAGGTCGGCTTGATGCCGATGCCGCAATCTTCGGGAAAGCGGATTTTCTGCACGCCCATGTCGTTGCGCAGAAAGTCGATCACCTTCTGGGCTTCGGGGCTGCCGGCCTGCCATTCGATACCCGCATAGATGTCTTCGCTGTTCTCGCGAAAGATCACCATGTCGGTCAGCTCGGGCTGCTTTACCGGGCTCGGGGTGCCCTGGTAATAACGCACCGGACGCAGACACACATACAGATCCAGTTGCTGGCGCAGCGCCACGTTGAGCGAACGAATGCCGCCGCCCACCGGGGTAGTGAGCGGCCCCTTGATGGCCACATGGTAATCACGAATAAGCTCGAGTGTTTCTTCCGGCAGCCAGGTGTTTTCACCGTAAACATGGGTCGACTTCTCGCCGGTATAGATTTCCATCCAGCTGATCTGCCGCTCGCCCTGATACGCCTTGGCCACGGCGGCATCGACCACCAGCTTCATCGCCGGGGTCACATCCACGCCGATGCCGTCGCCTTCGATAAAGGGAATAATGGGATGGTGGGGTACCTGCAGCTTGCCGGTGTTATCCAGGGTGATTTTTTGCCCTTCTGCCGGCACCGTTACCTGTGAAGTCATCGTGTTCTCCTGCTTGTTATTGATGGCGGTGTTCTACGCACAGCTTGCCCTCTTCCTCAGGCAGCCTCGGCAGCATAGGACAAAAAAACGGCGATAGATATTGAGCCGATCACAGTTCGACCGTGCTGCCCGTTAGCCGACAACAGCGGATTTTGTTATGCTGAAGCCCCTGTTTATCAAGACGTTTCGCATGAAAGCCAGAAAACCACGGCCCGCATCAGGTCCCAGGCCCAAGCCGGCCAGAGTTAAGCCTAAACCGGCGCCCGCCCGGCCGCCGACCACGCTGCTGTTCAACAAGCCCTATATGGTGCTGTGCCAGTTTACCGACGGCGATGGCCGCCAGACCCTGGCCGATTTTGTGAAGGTGCCCGGCGTTTATGCCGCCGGCCGGCTGGACCGGGACAGTGAAGGCCTGCTGCTGCTGACCAACGACGGCGCCCTTAATGCCCGCCTGACTCAACCCGGCCGCAAAACCGCCAAGACCTACTGGGTGCAGGTAGAAGGCGCCCCCACCGAGGCGGAGCTGGAGCCCTTGCGCCGGGGCGTAACGCTGAAGGATGGCCCTACCCTGCCCGCTCGGGTACGGCTGATGGATGCCCCGGATATCTGGCCGCGTACCCCGCCTATTCGCGAGCGGCAGAATATTCCGACCAGCTGGCTGGAAATCCAGATCATCGAGGGGCGCAACCGTCAGGTGCGGCGCATGACCGCCCATATCGGCTTTCCTACCCTGCGGCTGATCCGTTACGCCATCGGTGACTGGACCCTGGATAACCTGCCCTCGGGCCAATGGAGAAAGTTATGAGCCATCATCCCTTTGCGGTGACCCTTTGCGGTGACCCTGGCGGTGATCGTGCGTGCCGGTGATCGGTTTTTAATGGTGGAAGAATGGCAGCAGGGCCGGGTGATGTTCAACCAGCCCGCCGGCCATCTGGAACCCGGCGAAACCCTGCTCGACGGTGCCCGCCGCGAACTGCAGGAAGAAACCGGCCTAACTCTGCCGCTGGAGCAGGCGGTGGCCATCTATCAATTTGAGGCGCCGGACAACGGCACCCATTTTGTGCGCTTCACCTTTTGCACCGAGGTACCGGAGCCGCTGGCCACCCAGCCGCAGGATCCGGACGGCGATATCATTCGCTGCCACTGGCTGACCCTGGCCGAAATTGAAGCCCTCGGCGATCAGCTGCGCAGCCCGCTGATTTTGGCCTCGTTTCGCGATTACCTGGCCGGACAGCGTTTTCCGTTAAGTGCCTTGAAGCAACAAGGTTAGAATCGGGAAACGGAAGAAAAAGGGGTCGGAGTTGCCCCCCGCTGTAGAGGCTGCCTGCTGATCGTTGGGATTCGCTCCGCTCATCCCAACCTACGGAACTGCCTGCCTTGTAGGGTCCAATTCATTGGACCAACCCATACCCATGTGTAACACAACCGGTCGAATAAATTCGACCCTACGACTGACGAACCAGAAAGCCCGTCATCCTGACGAACGTCAGGATCTGGTGTTTTCTGCATGAGATACCGGGTCAAGCCCGGCATGACGGAGTATTGGGCCCGGCATGACGGACCTGCGGGGCCGTCGTGACGTACATTACAACTGCGCTCTGTATTTTTCTTCCCGCTTCCAGCTACTTGCTTCCCGCTTATGGCTTTCTTTCCCTCCCGCTGGCGGCATTTGTCTGGTAAAATGCTGGCCGTTTTGCATACAGGTAACGGCGAGTGATGAGCGATAACAGTCAGCTAAAAGTGATTGTCGGCATGTCCGGCGGTGTGGATTCTTCGGTTTCGGCCTGGTTGCTGCAGCAGCAGGGCTATCAGGTGGAAGGCCTGTTCATGAAAAACTGGGAAGAAGACGACACCGACGAGTATTGCTCCGCCGCCGAGGATCTGCGTGACGCCCAGGCGGTGTGTGACAAGCTCGGCATCGAACTGCACACCATCAACTTTGCCGCCGAATACTGGGACAATGTGTTCGAGCATTTTCTGGCGGAATACAAGGCCGGGCGCACGCCTAATCCCGATATCCTGTGCAACAAGGAAATCAAGTTCAAGGCCTTCCTGGAGTTTGCCGCCGAAGATCTGGGCGCCGACTATATCGCTACCGGTCACTACGTGCGCCGCAGCTTCGACGAGCAGCCCCGCATGCTGCGCGGCCTGGACGGCAACAAGGATCAGAGCTACTTCCTCTACACCCTGAGTTCGCAGCAGGTAGCCAAGAGCCTGTTTCCGGTGGGTGAGCTGGAAAAGCCGGAGGTGCGCCGCATCGCCGAGCAGCTGGAGCTGGTCACCGCCAAGAAGAAAGATTCTACCGGTATCTGCTTTATCGGCGAGCGCAAGTTCACCGATTTTCTGGCCCGCTACCTGCCCGCCCAGCCCGGCAAAATTGAAACGGTGGATGGCGTGGTGATCGGTGAACACCAGGGGCTGATGTATCACACCCTGGGTCAGCGCAAGGGCCTCGGCATCGGCGGCCTGAAAAATGCCAGCGACGAGCCCTGGTACGTGGTCGATAAAGAGCTGGATCGCAATGTGCTGGTGGTGGCTCAGGGTGATCATTCGCGCCTGTATTCCCACGGTCTGATTGCCCGTCAGTTGCACTGGGTGGATCGCATGCCCGTCAAGGACGCCTTTCGCTGTACCATCAAGACCCGTTATCGTCAGACCGATATCCCCTGCCTGGTCGAGCCGCTGGATGACGACACCATCAAGGTCACCTTCGACCAGCCGCAGGCGGCGGTTACGCCGGGCCAGTCCGCCGTGTTCTACCATGGCGACACCTGCCTCGGCGGCGGTATTATCGAAACCCGTTTCAGTCAGGAGCACGCGTGAGTCACAGCCTCGAAAACCAAACCCTGGCCTTTGCCGGCATCTGCCAGGCCGCCAGTCTGGTGCAAAAGGTCGCCCGTGAGGGCAGCATCGACGATAAGAGCCTGTTCGAAGCCACTCTCAACAGCATTCTGGTCACCGACGCCGAACAATCGGTAGATATTTACGGTGGCCATGACAAGCTCGGCCTGGGCTATCAGACATTGATCGATCAGCTCGACAACAACAGCAGCCGCAAGAACGCCGAGCTGACCCGTTATCTGGTCGGCATTGTCGCGCTGGAGCGCAAGCTGGCCAAGCGCCGCGACCTGATGTCGATGCTGGGCGAGCGCATCAATCAGGTAAAGCGCCAGCTGCACCACTTCGAGCTACTCGACGAGCAGGTGCTGGCCAATATGGCCAGTGTGTACAGCGATATCGTCAGCCCCATAGGGCCGCGTATTCAGGTGGCCGGTAACCCGAGCTACCTGCAGCAGCCGCTGGTGCAGCACCAGATTCGGGCGTTATTGCTGGCCGGTATTCGCAGCGCCGTACTCTGGCGTCAGCTCGGCGGCAAGCGCCGTCATATTCTGTTTTCTCGCAAGCGGCTGGTGGCTCAGGCCCAGGCGGCATTGCGGTATTAACCATCCTTTATTGTTACCCCCCAACGTTCAGGAGTCCTTGTTCATGGAATTGTCAGCATTAACGGCTATTTCTCCGGTTGATGGCCGTTACGGCACCAAAACCCAGGAGCTGCGCGCCATTTTTTCCGAATTTGGTTTATTGCGCTTTCGTGTAGAAGTCGAGGTACGCTGGCTGCAGGCGCTGGCCGCCCATGCTGAAATTACCGAGGTGCCCGCCCTGTCCGCCGAGGCCAACGCCCTGCTGGACGCCATTGTCGTCGACTTCAACGAAGCCGATGGCCAGCGCATCAAGGATATCGAGCGCACCACCAACCACGACGTGAAAGCGGTGGAATACTTCCTGAAGGAAAAGGTGGAAGTGCTGCCCGAGCTGGCCGCCGTCAGCGAGTTCATTCACTTTGCCTGCACCAGCGAAGACATCAACAACAACGCCCATGCGCTGATGCTGAACGCCGGCCGTGACCAGGTGGTGGTACCCTATTGCCAGCAGCTGGTTGATGAAATCAAGCGCCTGGCCGCCCAGTATCGCGACGTACCCATGCTGAGCCGCACCCACGGTCAGCCCGCCTCGCCCACCACTCTGGGCAAGGAAATGGCCAACGTGGCCTACCGTCTGGAGCGTCAGCTCAAGCAGATCAAGTCGGTAGAAATGCTGGCCAAGATCAACGGCGCCGTGGGCAACTACAACGCCCACCTGTCTGCCTATCCGGAAGTGGACTGGGCCGGTTTTGCCGAGCGCTTCGTCACCGGTCTGGGGCTGACCTTCAACCCCTACACCACCCAGATTGAACCGCACGACTACATTGCCGAGCTGTTCGACGCCATCGCCCGCTTCAACACCATACTGCTCGACTTCGATCGCGACATCTGGGGTTATATCTCGGTCGGTTACTTCAAGCAGAGAACCGTGGCCGGTGAAATCGGCTCCAGCACCATGCCGCACAAGGTCAACCCAATCGACTTCGAAAACTCCGAAGGCAATCTGGGCCTGGCCAACGCCATCTTCAACCACCTGGCCGCCAAGCTGCCGGTGTCTCGCTGGCAGCGCGACCTGACCGACAGCACAGTGCTGCGCAACCTGGGCGTGGCCGTGGGCTATTCGCTGATCGCCTATCAGGCAACCCTGAAAGGCATCAGCAAGCTGGAAGCCAACCCGACCGCTCTGACCGCCGATCTGGATCAGAACTGGGAAGTGCTGGCCGAGCCGGTACAAACCGTGATGCGTCGCTACGGCATCGAGAAGCCCTACGAGAAGCTGAAAGAGCTGACCCGTGGCAAGCGCGTGGATGCCGAAGGCATGCGCGCCTTTATCGACGGTCTGGAACTGCCCGAGTCGGTGAAGGATCAGCTCAAGCTGCTGACCCCCGCCAACTACATAGGCCAAGCCATTCAGCTGACCGACGAGCTGTAAACCCAGCCGGAAGCGTTAAGCTGAAAGCTGGAAGTTAAAGACAAAACACCGAGCCTGTTGGCTCGGTGTTTTTGTTTGCCCGTTATGCGCAATCGTTAGGCCCTTAGGCGCCCATTTATGCGGCGCAAACCTGCAGGCACACCAGTTTTTTCAGGCACGGTACATAACCTGCAGATTTAGCGTTGTAGATATTGCCCTGCTACGCAGGCCCTGCCAGCTGAAGCGGCAGCTACAAAAACCACAAGTCTGGCCGCCTCGTAGGGTCGAATTTATTCGACCGCTTTTGGGCCGTGCCACCATTTTGGTCGAATACTCTTGCCTAAAATAAGTCGACCCTACGACAAACTCCCGCTTCCCGCTGAAATCTATCATTCTCTGCTGCGCCTAGGCATAATAGCCCGCTATTCTTAACCTATTAGCCCCATCATTACAGGTCCCCATGCACAGTGCACTGAAACTGGATATCGACGACTTTCTGGCCAACTACTGGCAACGCAAGCCCAAGCTTATCAAGGCCGGTTTTCCCGGTTTTGAAGATCCGCTCAGCCCGGACGAACTGGCCGGCCTGGCGCTGGAGCCGCACATCGAATCACGCCGGGTTTGGCGTGCAGATGATCGCTGGAACGCGGAAACCGGTCCCTTCGAAAGCTACGATCATCTGGGCGAAACCGACTGGACTCTGCTGGTGCAGGCCGTCAACCAGTGGCACCCGGCAGTACAAGATGTGGCTGAAGCCTTTCGCTTCATTCCCGGCTGGCGGTTCGATGATGTGATGGTCAGCTTCTCCACTCCCGGTGGCGGCGTGGGCCCGCATATCGATCAGTACGGGGTCTTTATCATTCAGGGCGACGGTCGCCGCCGCTGGCGCGTAGGGCTGCCACAGACGCTGAAACAGTTTGCCGCCCACGGGGCCCTGCGTCATTGCGAGGCCTTTGAGGCGGAAATAGACGAAGTGCTGGAGCCCGGCGATGTACTCTATATTCCACCCGGTTGCCCGCACGAAGGCTATGCCGAGACCCCGGCGCTCAATTACTCCATCGGCTTTCGCGCACCGGATGCACGGGATCTGATTTCCGGCTTTGCCGATCACATGCTGGCGCACGAGTCGGATAGCCGTCGCTTCGACGATGCCGCCATGGCACCCTGCTCGGCCCACGGTCGCATCGACCATCAGGCGATGCTGCAGGTGAAGGCGCTGATGGTCGAATTGCTGGACGATCCGGTACGAATGGCCGACTGGTTTGGCGAAATGATCTCGGAAGCCAAGCACGACCTGGATCTGGAGCCGGTAGAGCCGCTCTACAGCCTGGAAGAGCTGGTATTGCGCCTGGATCATGGCGACCATCTGTATCGGCTGGCCGGTGCCCGCTGCTTCTATATGGAAGGCAGTGAGGATGTGTTTTATCTGGACGGCGATCGCTACCAGCTTGACGAGCCGGATGCCGACGCCATCGCGCTGCTGTGCGATCAGGCCCGGATCTGCGGCCCCGAAGTGGCCTGCCTGAAACAGCCCGAGGCGTTGCTGGAAGTGCTGCTGCCACTGGTGAACCAGGGCTACTGGTACTTCGAGGAAGACGAATAATAAAATCAGGGATTGGGGATTAGGGATTAGGGATTAGGGATTAGGGATTAGGGATTAGAATAAAGGGGTCGGAGTCATTTATTAAAAATGACTCCGACCCCTTTTATTTACGTCAGGTCATCAAACGCCGGATGGTAGCTGACCAGACCGGTGGGAGCCGGTTGCTTGAGTGCCAGTGCCATGAAGGCATCGCCCGCCTCGGGATAGGCGCATTTCAGGCCCAGCTCGCGGGCAGGCCGAAAGCCGAAGCGTTGATAGAACGCCGGCTCGCCCAGCACCACCACTCCGGCCCAGTCGAGCTCGTTGGCGCTGTCGAGTGCTTCCCGAATCATCGCCGAGGCCACGCCCTGCTGCTGACAGTCGGGCCAGACGCTGACCGGCGCCAGTCCCAGCCAGCCGATATCCTCGCCGTTCACCAGCACCGGACTCATCACCAGATGGCCGACGATGGCGCCTTCGTATTCGGCAATCTGGCTCAGGCTGATGGCACCCTGCTCGCGCAGGGCCCATACCAGATCCGCTTCGTCGTCCCGACCGAAGGCGGCACAAACTACCTCGTCGATGTCGTCGCCATCACCCGGCCGCTCGGTTCTGCATATCAGCATGATGACAGGTCCTATGGCGCTAGCCGATCGATGGTCCAGCCGTCGGCGCCTTCACGCTGATACAGAAAACGGTCGTGCAGACGGTTGGCGCCACCCTGCCAGAACTCAACGGTGTCGAATTTTACTCTGAAGCCACCCCAGAAGCTCGGCAGCGGCACCTCGCCACTGGCAAATTTCTGTTTCATTTCCATAAACTTGGCTTCCAGCAGGCCACGGGCGGAAATACGCGATGACTGCTGCGAGACCCAGGCACCGATCTGGCTGTCTTTGGGACGACTACTGAAATATTTCATCACCTCCAGTGCCGACAGACGCTCCACCTGACCGGTGACGTGCACCTGGCGTTCCAGCGTATGCCAGGGAAACAGCAGACTGATACGCGGATTACCCGCCAGCTGGCTGGCCTTGCGGCTGCCCATGTTGGTGTAGAACACGAAGCCACGCTCGTCGGTATGCTTGAGCAGCACGATGCGCTGATACGGCTGCCCGCGCTCATCTACCGTGCCCACCACCATGGCGGTGGGATCGGCCAGGTTGGCGGCAATCGCCTGCTGCATCCAGGTTTCAAACAGAGACAAAGGGTTATCCGGCAAATCCTTGCGGCGCAAGCCGCCTTGCAGGTATTCCCGCCGGTAGTCGGCCAGTTCCATAGACAGGTCTCTCATAGTTCGGGGATAGGCTATTGTGCTTTGAGCGTGGATGATTGGCAAGAAGGCTGCCGCCAGAGCGGGATCACGAAACCTGAGAATACCGGGCAGTGGTGATATAATTCGGCCCTGAACCGTTTTTTCGTCCTGCCCGTTACTGCGAGTACTTTAATGGCCCTGCTGATCACCGACAAATGCATCAACTGCGACATGTGTGAACCCGAATGTCCGAACGGTGCCATCACCTTTGGCGCCGAGATCTACGAAATAGCGCCGGATTTATGCACCGAGTGTGTGGGCCATTATGACAAGCCCACCTGCATCAGCGTCTGTCCCATCGACTGCATCATCGATCACCCCGAGCATCGGGAAACCGAAGAGCAGCTGTGGGACAAATATGTGCTGCTGCACCATCAGGGTTGATTTGGCAGCTACAAAAACCGCAAATCTGCCCGCCGCGTAGGGTCCATTTCAATGGACCAGCCGTGCCATCATGTAACGATGAGGTCGAATAAATTCGACCCTACCAACCGTAATTCCCATTCATGCGGCGCAAACCTGCAAACGGCGCTATGCCTGATGAATAGGTGTTAACGGCCAGCAGAGCTGGCCCTGCCAGCTGAAGCGGCAGCTACAAGAGCCCCTATCCTCACGCCTCCCCCTTCACACCTCACTATTCACCCCTCACAATTTAAATGCCCGGCTCTGGCAAGGCATCCGTTCTTGGTATCAGCAGCCAGGCCACCAGTCCGGCAAAGGCCAGCAGCAGGCCGCCCAGCACCGACTGATTCATTTGTGGCAAGGCCCCCTGCACCAGCAAAAAGATACCGCCGCCCAGATTGGCGCTGCCACCGAGCAGGGCACCGGCGGTGCCGCTGTGTTGCGGGAACGGCGCAACCGCCCTGGAGGTGGCTACCGGAAACAGCAAGCCGGCACCGGCAAAGTAAACGCCGCCTCCCAGTACTAGCCCGGCCACGCTCCAGCCGGGCTCGAAGGCGGATGCCAGCACTATGCTCGCCCCCAATAGCAAGGCCACCGTGGACACCCACTGCAGGCGGTTAATCGACCAGGTTGCCGCCTTCAGCGAGGCCAACATGGCACCGGCAAAATACAGCGGCAGCGGCAGAATAAACAGCAGGCTGATTTCGGTGCTGGTCAGCCCGCTCTGCTGGCTGACCAGCACGCCGAATACCGCCTCATAGAGGATAACGCCGGCGAAGGCGGCCATCAGCATGCCGAGCTGACGGCAAAAGGCACCGTTGTGCAATACGTGCTGATAGGCCGGCAGCATCGGCTGGGCATGGCGACGTTCCGCCGGCAGGGTTTCCCGAAACCAGCACACCATCACCAGGGTGATCAACAGGCCCACCACCAGCAAAAACAGATACATGGATTGCCAGCCGAAGTGCAGGTTGAGGTAGCCGCCGATCAGCGGGGCCAGCAACGGGGCCAGCATGATGCCCATGGACACATAGCCGTTGTAGCGGATCAGATCGGCGCCTTCAAACTTGTCCCGCATCAGGCTGCGGCACAGGCTGCCCGCCGCCGCCGTGCCGGCGCCCTGAATAAAGCTGCCGAGAAGCAGCATCGGAAACACCGGCCAGGCCAGAATCAGCGCCGAGCCCAGTACGTAGACGGCCAGCCCGGCCAGCAGCACGGGGCGACGACCAAAGCGATCCGACAGAGGGCCGTAGATAAACTGGAACAGACCATAGGGGATAAGATAAAACGCCATTACCAGCGGCAGGCTGCTGCCGGCCACCTGCAATGCCTCTGCCATGTCGCCCATGGCGGGCACATAAAGGGTTTGGGTCATCTGACCCGAGGCCACCATTAACACCGTAAGTAATACCAGGGACAGGCCTGACATGGCCGCGCACTCCAAAAGGTGCCCGAACGGGCAGACTGTGATTTGGATCGCATCATAATCAACGGAGGGATGAACTGGCAATAGCGAGCAGAGCGACCTTTTGTAATAGCCAGACCCAGTTTTTCTAATCAGAAATCATAACGATAGATAATATTCCAGCTGCTTATTCCATCGTTGGGCTCCTTGATGCCGCCATTGGACAGATGCCAGCCTTCCAGTGCCAAACTGTGGTGCGCAACCGCCACCCCTACACCTACCCGGCTGCTGAACTGAAACCGGCTGGACAGATCCCGTGATCCAAGCCGGGTCTGGCTGATCCAGGCCGGCCCCACACCGGCAAGCAGGAAAGGCGTCCAGCCGCCGTTGTGTTCGAAACGATGGTGCTCGACACTATAATGTTCGAAGCGATAATGCAGCATCGGTATCAGGCTCAGCTGCATCAGGTCATCGTCATCGGACTCCCAGTAACTGCCATTGATACCCACGCCGTACCACAAGTGCCCGCTCCCCAGACTCCGCCAGGCTTGCCGCCACTCCAGGCCCGCATGGTAAGAGTCGGCACCATCGCCACCACCGGCCCCCAGCATCAGGTTGCTCTCGGCACAAACCGGCATGGATAACATCAACAAGGCAAACAGACTCGGTTTGTTCATGCGCTTTATCTCTGGTGACGACCTCATTTAACCATAGCCGTTTTATGCGCCGAGCCGGGATAAGGGAACCGGGATCAATCGCTTTCATCAGCTCTCATCACCTCTCATTACATGGGTATTATCGATGTCCGGTCGGCTGACGGGGATTTAGTCCTTGCCTGGTTCGGGTTCACAGGTATAATACGCCGCTCAAATTTCGTTCTTTAACATCAAGTGGGTTCACTCATATGCATCCGATGCTGAATATTGCGGTGCGCGCTGCGCGCAACGCCGGTCAAGTTATCGTCAAGGGTTTTGCCAATCCGGATAACACAGAAGCACGCCAGAAAGGCCAGAACGATTTTGTTACCAATGTCGATCTGGACGCAGAAAACGCCATCGTCAATACCATCCGCAAGTCTTACCCGGAGCATACGATTATCGGCGAAGAATGTGGTGAGCTGACCGGCAGCAATCCGGATTACCAATGGATTGTGGACCCGCTTGATGGCACTGCCAACTTCGTAAAAGGCATTCCCCACTTCGCGGTTTCCATCGCGCTGCGTGTCAAGGGCCGCACCGAGCAGGCCGTGGTTTACGATCCCATTCGTGACGAACTGTTCACCGCCAGCCGCGGTGCCGGTGCCCAGCTGAACGGTTACCGTATTCGTACCGGCAAGGCCAAGGATCTGAACAATACCGTTCTGGCTACCGGCTTTCCGTTCAAGCAGAAGCACCAGGCCGACGCCTACCTGGCGATGTTCAAGGATATGTTCATTCAGTGCTCCGACATTCGCCGTGCCGGCGCCGCCAGCCTGGATCTGGTGTACGTGGCCGCCGGTCGTGTCGACGGTTACTGGGAGCTGGGCCTCAAGCCCTGGGACTTCGCCGCCGGCAGCCTGATCGCCCGTGAAGCCGGCGCCATTGTGACCGACTTCGTTGGTGGTCATAACTATGAGCGTAACGGCAACATAGTGTGTGCCAACCCCAAGGTGTTGAAAACCATGCTATCTACCATTCGCGAGCACCTGCCGGAATCTCTGGCCAGCTGAGTTAGCCCCTCGGTATAAACAGCCCCGCCCCGGCGGGGCTTTTTTGTGCCCGGCGTTTGCGGTTGGGGATTAGGGCAAGAAAAGCACAAACCTGCCCGCCGCGTAGGGTCCAATTCATTGGACCGGCCTAACCACCGTGATACGCCATTGGTCGAATACATTCGCACGGCCCCCGTAGATACCATTTATGCGGCGCGAATCTGCAGGCACGTCGGAATGTTCAGGTACGGCGTATGGTCTGCAGGTTCTGTGTTGTCGGTATTGCCCTGCTTCGCAGAGCCTGCCAGCTGAAGCGGCAGCTACAAAAACCACAAGCCTGCACGGCTCCTTGTAGACACCACTTCAGTGGGGCGATCATGCATCAATCAACAAAACCTCCCGACTGAAGTCGAGCCCACAGGTGGCTCATGTAGGCGCCGCTTCAGCTGGCGCGAACCTGCATGCAAATCGGAACATTCAAGCTCGACGCATGATCTGCAGGTTCGGCGTTATGGGTATTGCCCTGCTACGCAGGGCCTGCCAGCTAAAGCGGCAGCTACAAAAACACAGCTCAGCCCGTAGGGTCCATTTCAATGGACCGACCCAGCCAGGGTGTGCCACACCACCGGTCGAATAAATTCGACCCTACGAAATACGGCGGCCGTAGGCGCCGCTTTCCCCGCACAGCAAAAAGGCCTGCCGGTTACCCGGCAGGCCTTTTAATCGCGGTGTGAAGCGGTGATTAACCGTTCAGGCGCTTGTCGTTACGACGCGGTGAACGCGGCTTGCGATCGTCGTTGGGACGGAAGCTGCGACGGGGCAGCGGGCCACCCTCGTACTTGGCCAGGTTCAGCGGACGCTGACAAACACGCACGTTCTGCAGTACCTTCTGCACGTCGGCAGTCATGCCTTCCGGCAGGTCAACGGTAGAGAAATCGTCGTGAATCTGGATCTGGCCGATGTAACGGGATTCCAGATCCGCCTCGTTGGCGATGGCACCCACCAGGTGACCCGGCTTGACGCCGTGTACCCGACCCACGTCTACGCGGAAGGTTTCCATGACCACACCGGACACATCGTCACGGCCGCCACGAGGGGTACGCGGACGCTCGCTGCGTTCGCCACGCTCACGGTTTTCACGTACATCGGGACGACGAGCGGCCTGCGGACGATCTTCCATGAACAGAGGACGGTCACCCTGCAGCAAACGAGCCAGACCGGCGGCCAGCTGAGAGCTGTCCATGCCTTCGGCCTGCAGCGACTCGATCATTTCAACGAACGGTGCCAGTGATTTCTCATCGGCTTCAACGCTGACACGCAGACGAGTCTTGAAGCGCTCGGCACGGATCTTGTTGATTTCATCGGCAGACGGCATCTGCATTTCTTCAATCGGCTGGCGAGTATGACGTTCCAGGTTGTACAGACCGCGCTTTTCACGACCGGTTACAAACAGGATGGCGTCACCTTCACGACCGGCACGACCGGTACGACCGATACGGTGTACGTAAGACTCGTTGTCGTGCGGCATGTCGAAGTTGACCACATGGCTGATACGCTCGACGTCCAGACCACGGGCAACCACGTCGGTGGCTACCAGGATGTTCAGACGACCGTTTTTCAGACGCTCGATCACTTTTTCACGCAGTTTCTGCGGAATATCACCGTGCAGCGCTTCACAGGCGTGACCTTCACGACTCATCATGTCGGCCAGATCTTCGGCATCTTTACGAGTACGCACGAATACCAGCATGGCATCCATGTTTTCGGTCTCGACCAGACGGCACAGACCTTCGTGCTTGTTCATGCCACGCACAAACCAGTAACGCTGACGAATGCTGGAGTTGGTACGGGTCTTGTTTTCGATGCGCACTTCTTTCGGGTTTTTCAGGTACTTTTGCGCAACACGCTGAATGGCCGGCGGCATGGTGGCCGAGAACAGGGCAATCTGACGGGTAGACGGAGTCTGTTCCAGAATCCATTCAACGTCGTCGATAAAGCCCATGCGCAGCATTTCATCTGCTTCGTCCAGTACCAGTGCTTTCAGATTGTCCAGCTTCAGGGTGCCACGACGCATGTGGTCCATCACTCGGCCCGGGGTGCCGACCACGATGTCGACGCCGCGCTTCAGGGCGCGAATTTGCGAATCGTATGCCTGGCCACCGTAGATGGACAGAATACGGATGTCTTTGCGGTACTTGGCGTAGCCTTCGAAAGACTCGGCAACCTGAATGGCCAGTTCGCGAGTCGGCGCCAGTACCAGTACCTGCGGGGTGGCATTGCCACCGGTGATGGTGCTCAGCAGCGGCAATGCGAATGCTGCTGTTTTACCGGTACCGGTTTGAGCCAGACCCAATACGTCCTGACCGCTTAACAGAGTAGGAATGGCGGCAGCCTGAATGGCAGAAGGCGTCACGTAACCGGCATCGGTCAGTGCTTTTAAGACTTCAGGGGCCAGACCCAGCTCGGTGAAAGCAGGTGCGTCGGTAGCAGGTACAATAGAAGTATTTGTCATTTAACAGTTCCGAATTAATAGAATGTCGGCGGACTGATACAGTAAAAGGCCAGGGACAACCTATTCTCGCCAAAGACGAGGGTTTCCCTTTACAGAGTGTGTTTAACACTAAGATTCACAAGGCTAATCTGGCCGTTTTTGTCTCAACACCGCCATGGTTGACTTTCCGGTAAAAACCAGTCCGCCTTTCTCATCATGGATGTCGATCTGCCAGACTTGTGTCGTCGCGCCCAAATGGAGGGGACGGGCAACCCGACAAGGGTTGCGTCGTTTGGCGCGGACGTGATGCGTTATGTTCCTAAAAAACGCAATATAACCCGCTTCAACGCACATATTTTGGCAGCTACTAAAACCCAGGGTCTTGGCGAACACATCTGATGTATCACCACGTAGCATGCCGAATAGGCGGGTTATTACGATGTTCAAGCAACACATTACGGCTTGAATATCGTGACCCACATCACAAAAGGTCATGCCCAACTGGGCTGAGGGCGCATTCTCTGTTAATTGATGTGATTTGTCCAGCGTAAATTCATCTTTCCACATATTTAACTGCAGGGAATGGGGACTGTAACAGCAGGGAATAGGGATTGGGGGCGCTAATCCCTAATCCCTAATCCCTAATCCCTCATCTTTTTATTCTGCCCACAATAAAGATCAAGAGTACGGCGCCGAGTACCGACATGATCAGGGAGCCAATCACGCCGGTAGCCGCCAGCCCCAGCAACCGGAACACCACACCGCCGAGAAAGCCGCCTACCAGGCCGACCAGAATATTGCCCAGCAGGCCGAAGCCCTGCCCTTTCATCAGGTTACCGGCGATCCAGCCTGCCAGACCGCCGATAATCAAACCCAGTATCAATCCCATATGCTCTCCTTTTGTATCAAATGATCGTAGGGTCGATTTATTTTAGGTAAGAGTATTCGACCGCTATGACAATTGCTCATGCCATTGGTCGATTGAAATCGACCCTACGAAAGCTCAAGCCAACAAGCTTAGCAGCGCCTGCACCGGGTGTTTGATGCCTTGCCCTTCGATGCGCTTGACCTGACTGCGGCAGGAAAAACCGGTGGCCATGCACCGGTCGCGCGGCAGTTTGTTCATCGGCTCGGCCCAGCTCATGCCATACAGCTGTCTGGAACCTTCTGCATGCTCCCGCTCGTGGCCATAGGTGCCGGCCATGCCGCAGCAACCCACGGCCACCGGCTCCAGTTTGGCGCCCAGATAAGCAAAGATCCGGCCCCAGTCCTGATGAGTGGCCGGCAGCGCGGTTTTTTCGGTGCAGTGGGCAAACAGATACCAGGGCTCGCCATCCGGCGTTCTGGCTGGCAGACGCTCCAGTTGTTGCAACAGCCATTCCTGCGGCAGCAGCACCTCGAACTCGCCCCGGGCCGGACCCAGCACCTTGGTGTATTCGTCCCGATAACAAAGCACCAGCGAGGGGTCCACGCCCACAAGGGGAATGTCGAGCCGGGCCAGATGGTTGAGGAACTGGGCGCTGTCGGCGGCCATGCCGGCGAAGCGGCGCAAAAAGCCTTTGACATGGGCCGGCTTGCCGTTGGGTTTGAACGGCAGCACCACCGGGTTGAAACCGAGCGCGGTGGCCAGTTGCACCAGATCGAACACTACTTTGGCATCGTAAAAGGAAGTGAAGGGGTCCTGCACGATCAGCAGGGTTTTCGCCTTCTGTTCGTCACTCAATGCCTGCAGCTCGGCCATGTCGAAACGCGCCGCCGGGCCGGTTGCCAGCAGGTTTTTCAGGCTGGGGTCGCTCACCAGCGGCATGTCCACCATGCCCAGCAGCGAGCTGGCGCCGCGCTGCACCCATTTGTTGCTCATCACCGGGTTGACCAGCCTGGGCGCCTTCGCCATCCAGGGGGTATAACTTTCGACCCAGGACACCATGTAATCCTTGGGCGGACGCTGGTAGCGCTGATGATACAGCTGCAAAAAGCGGGCACGGAAGGTGGGCACATCCACCTTGATCGGACACTGGCTGGAGCAGGCCTTGCAGGCCAGACAGCCGTCCATCGCCTCTTTCACTTCGTGGGAGAAGTCGTATTCGCCCCGGCTTTTCTGCCAGGTGTATTTCACCCGCTCCACCAGGCCCTTGACGCTGGCACCGCGGCTCATTACCGCCGCTTCTTCGGCCATGGGATCGAAACCCTGGGCCGCCAGCTGGCGCAGCCATTCCCGCACCAGACCGGCCCGCCCCTTGGGCGAATGGCGACGGTCGGCGCTCAGCTTCATCGAGGGGCACATGGGGGAGCGCACATCGAAGTCGAAACACAGGCCGTTGCCGTTGCAGTCCATCGGCTGGGTAAAACCGTCGCGCACATTGACCGGGATCTGACGGTCATAGAAACCGCGCTTGGTGGCGTCGACCGACACCAATTGATCCAGGCTGTCGAGCGGCGTGCAGATCTTGCCCGGGTTGAGTCGGTTGAAGGGGTCGAAGGCCGACTTGATGCGACGCAACTCGGTAAACAGGGTTTCACCGAAAAAGGTCGGGCTGTATTCGGAACGATAGCCCTTGCCGTGCTCGCCCCACATCAGGCCGCCGTATTTGGCGGTAAGCGCGTTCACCTGGTCGGAGATTCTGCGCAGCATCACTTCCTGCTCGGGATCCGTCATGTCCAGCGCCGGACGCACGTGCAGCACGCCCGCATCTACGTGGCCGAACATGCCATATTGCAGGCCGTGCTCATCCAGCAGGGCACGGAACTCGACAATATAGTCGGCCAGATTTTCGGGCGGCACCGCCGTATCTTCCACGAAGGCGATGGGTTTTTTGCGGCCCCTGGTGTTACCGAGCAGACCCACCGCCTTCTTGCGCATGGCATAGATACGGTTGAGCGAAGCGAGATCGTCACACACCTGATAGCCGATGATGCCCGCCTCGCCCCGCTCGATCAGGCCATCGAGCCGGGCACAGAGTGCCTCGACCTTCTCGCGCTGGGCGTCACCGTCCTGATCGGCGTATTCCACCATGTTGAGGCCGTCCATCACCTTGCCCGGCACGTCCTGAATGAGGTCGCTGACCGAATGCCAGATGATGTCTTCCCGCGCCAGACCCAGTACCCTGGAGTCCACGGTTTCCACCGACAGCGCCTTCGCCTCCACCATCAGCGGCGCATTGCGCAGCGCCGACTGAAAGCTGTCGTACTTGACGTTGACCAGGGTGCGATAGGTCGGAATGGGAGTGAGATCGAGCCAGGCTTCGGCGATAAAGGCCAACGAGCCTTCGGAGCCGCACAGGATGCGGGTCAAATCCAGGGTATGGCTGGCCTTGTCGTAGACGTGCCTGAGATCGTAGCCGGTAAGGAAGCGATTCAGCTTGGGAAAACGTGTTTCTATTTCACCGGCATGCCCGGTCACACTGTGATACACACAGCGATAGAGCTCCGCCTCCCGGCTGTCTTCTTCCAGCTTCTTGTCCAGCGCCTCACCGGAGACGGGGCCGGTTTCGATGATGGTGCCGTCCACCAGCACCGCGGTAACGCCCAGCACATGATCCGAGGTTTTGCCGTACACCAGCGAGCCCTGACCGGAGGCGTCGGTGTTGATCATGCCCCCCAGCGTCGCCCGATTGCTGGTCGACAGGTCCGGCGAGAAGAAAAGATCGTGCGGTGCCACCAGCTGATTGAGCCGGTCCTTGACCATGCCGGTTTGTACCCGCACCCGGCGCCCGTCCGCATCGATGTTGAGCAACTGATGCATGTGCCGCGACAGGTCCACCACTATGTTGTCGTTCAGCGACTGGCCGTTGGTGCCGGTGCCCCCACCGCGGGGGGCAAACCTGATGTCCTGATAGGCGGTTTTGGCCGCCAGACCCAGCATCACCACCAGATCCTGGGTGGAGCGCGGAAACACCACCGCCTGCGGCAGGCTCTGATAGACGCTGTTGTCGGTGGCCACCGCCAACCGGCTGGCATAGCTGCGTTCAATATCGCCACGAAAGCCGCTCTCGGCCAGTGCATCGAGAAAAGCAAAATAGGTAGGGGTTATCTGCTGCTGCAGATCTATCCTTGGGATCATAACGGCCTGTTCCCTGTCATTCGTTAAATACGCCCGGAGTGGCGGCCAGTATACACTCAGCGTTAATAACCGACCAGACGAGGTCTGGTATTGAAGCCCGGTAGCTCGGTTAAAAGTGCCCCCCACCCCGCCTCCCCCTGGGGAAAGCCCGCAGTCATATCTGCGGCCCCGCAGTCAAGTGGGAGGTAGGGTCCAATTTATTGGACCAGCCCAGCTTACGAGCAACACCACAGGTCGAATGAATTCGACCCTACGAAAGAATCGTTACCGCACCTTTCAGGTTTCAGCGTCCGGTCTTTTTGCCGCCGGTGCG
Organism: Oceanisphaera sediminis; assembly: GCF_039539745.1. Lineage (NCBI taxonomy): Bacteria > Pseudomonadati > Pseudomonadota > Gammaproteobacteria > Aeromonadales > Aeromonadaceae > Oceanisphaera > Oceanisphaera sediminis. The sequence goes on along the minus strand of NZ_BAABDS010000015.1, from coordinate 3,683 downwards.
GCTGCCTGGCCGAGAATTGGAACGCGAGCCGGGCCGGCCGGCCCCTGGCGGAGCTGAACGTCGATCGCGTCCGCTACCGGTCCTGGCCGGTTTACCACGGCTGGCCGTCGCCGGTTTGTCCTTGATGCGCGGGCCCTGGCGGGCGGCTTTGGGCTGTTCGAGAATGGAGGCTTCTTCGGTTTTACTCGAGTCACCGATCATGCTGTTGATCAGCGCCAGCTCCCGGGGCGTGACTTCACGCCACTGACCGGACTTCAGTCCGCCCAGTTCGATGTTCATGATCCGCACTCGTCTGAGGCTGGTGACGCTGAAGCCCAGGTATTCGGCCATGCGGCGGATCTGCCGGTTCAGGCCCTGGGTCAGGATGATATTGATGGTCTTGGGGCCGACCCTTCTGACCTTGCAGGGCTTGGTCACGGTGTCGAGTATCGGCACGCCGGCGCTCATGCGGGCAACAAAATCGTCGGTGATCGGCTTGTCCATCGAGACGATATATTCCTTCTCGTGGGCGTTGCCGGCGCGCAGTATCTTGTTGACGATATCGCCGTCGTTGGTCAGCAGAATCAGGCCGCAGGAAGGCTTGTCGAGCCGCCCGATGGGAAAGATACGCGCCTTGTAGTTGACCGCATCGACGATGTTTTCCGGAATCGCCCTGTCGGTGGTGCAGGTAATGCCAATCGGCTTGTTGTAGACCAGATACACCGCCTTCGGCTTGGCGCGCAAGGGCTTGCCGTTGACGGTCACCTGATCGGCATCGGTGACCTTGACGCCCATGCCCGCCACGTCGCCATTAACCGTGACTCGGCCCTGCTCGATTAACCGGTCGGCTTCACGCCGGGAACAGATGCCGGTTTCGCTGATGAATTTATTGAGGCGGGTCGCGCTCTTGTCTTCGCTCATGGGGTCGGAGATCTCTTGCTGTCGCCTGCCCGGGCAGGCGCTATGATGAAAAGCGGCCAGTGTAAAGTTGCCGGCAGTCGCTCGCAAGCCCGACCGCTTCATGTCTCGTGTCGGACTCCGTCCTATAGCCAACGCCGCACCCGACGGCAGTAATCGGAATACTCGGCACCAAACTTTGCCGCCAGCGCCCCTTCTTCCGCCCCTATCTGTACCCGGTTCATATAACCGACAAACAGCGGCAACCACAGCAGACCGAGGCCATTACCGAGCCAGACGGCCCAGGCCAGCAACAGCAGGGAGTCGCCCAGATAAACGGGATTGCGCGAATAACCAAAAATACCATTAGTCACCAAATTGCTAGTCTTGCCCGGGTTGAACGGCAATACCGTCGTCCGGGCCCGCTGCAATTGCCACACCGCCAGCAGCATCAGCGCCAGCCCGGTCAACATGATAAGGATCGCTATCCCCTGCTGCCCGAAAAAAGAGACCGTCCAGTGGTTCGCCTGTTGCTCGGTCAGCCACATCATGATGGCCGTCAGCGCCAGCACGGCCGGCGGGGGTAACCACAGGAGTCGACTTTGCCTTGGCGTCATAGCGGAAAGTCCCGCCGATTGAAGGCCGTTACCGGTAATGCCACCGACTCGTCGACTCGCTCTTGCCGGGTGTTGATGGCGGCTGCCGACTCCGGCTCGATCATCTGCCTCTTTACGCCGATATCAGCCGACGCCGACGCGCCCGACTGCATCCCTGCCGGGGTGCTGGCCGCTTGTTTGCCTGCGTTATTCTCTTTCGGGTCCTTGTCTTCCGCGCCGTCACCGGGCTCCGATGCCCAGTGATGGCGGCTGATACGCAACGCCTGATACAGATCGGGATAGACCTGAATACCTTCTTCCCCGACCCGAATGCCGGCCTGTTTCAGCCAGTGCGTCATCTGACCTCGCCTTCCGGCCATCACCATATGTACCCCGCGTCGTTTCAGTTCTTTATGAAGCTCCCCCACCATGCTCATCACGCTGATATCCTGATGGGTAAAGCAGGAAACCGCATCGATAATCAGGCACTTGGGCGGATGATGCTCACCGCCCAGCAGCAGCAAGACCCGCCGCTTGAAATAGGCGGCGTTGAAGTAGGTCAGCGGTGAATTGAAGCGATAAATCAGCACCCCGGTGATGGCCTTGACTTCTTCGTTATGGCCCAGGGTATGCACTATGCCTTCATCGTTCATGCCCATCAGTTGATCGGTCGGGCGCATCACATTGCGCAGAAACTGGAACAGGCCCAGCAGCACCGCCAGGGTAATGCCGGGGATCACCCCCATGAACAACACGCTGGCAAAGGTAATCCAGGCCAGCCAGAAAGCCGATTTATCCGAATGGCGCAACGCCCACAGACCTTTGAAGTCGGTCAGCGACAACGACGCCATGATCAGCACCACCCCCAGGGCGGCGGTAGGAATGTACTGCAACGGCGCGGTCAGAAAAAAGGTCACTACCGCAATCACCAGCGCCGCCACAATGGACACCAGCTGACTCTTGCCGCCGTTGGCATCGTTCACCGCGGTGCGCGAGTCGGCGCCGCTGATGGCAAAGCCCTGAGACATCGCCGACGCCAGGTTGGCAAAACCCAGCGCCCGGAATTCCTTGTCGGCATCGATATCGTAGCCGTTCTTGGCGGCAAAGCTGCGCGCCGTCAGCATCATGGACACAAAGCTCACCATGGCCAGGTTAAGCGCCGGCAGCACCAGCTCCCGAATCAGACCCGGAGGAAATTCGGGAAGCTGCAGCTGAGGAATGCCGCCACTCAGGGAGCCGACCACCGCCACCTCGAGCCGCGAAGGATTCAGCCCCCACAGCAGGGTGGTGGCGACGGCCAGTCCCAGCAGGGAGCTGGGCCACTGCGGCCGAAAACGCCGGCTCAGCAGCATCACCACCAGCGTCAGCAGGCTGATACTCAGGGTCGAAGTGTGGATATGGGAGACATAATCGGGCGCCGCCAGCAGTCGTTCAATCAGACCCGACTGGGTAAAGCTGAAGCCGAACACGCTGGACAACTGACCGACGATAATGGTGATGGCCACCCCGTTCAGCAGCCCCATCAGAATGGGGCGGGATAAAAAGTCGGCCAGCACCCCCAGCTTTAATCGACTGGCCACCAGACACCAGAAACCGGTCATGGCGGTCATGGTCATCACCAGTTGCCAGTGGCGGGTAGGATCCCCCGCCGCCAGCGGCGTGACCACGGCGGCAATGACCGCACAGGTGGCCGCATCCGGGCCGATAATCAGCTGACGAGAGGTGCCGAACAAGGCGTAGGCAAGCATAGGCAGAATACAGGAATAGAGCCCGACCACGGCACCAACACCGGTCAGCTCCGCGTAGGCGATGGCCACCGGTAGCGCCACTGCCGCTACCGACACCCCGGCCCGCACATCCGGCAACAACCAGGCCCGCTGGTATCCCAGCAGGGTGACCAGCCCCGGCATCCACCGTCCCAGAGAGAAAAAGTTGTTCATTTTTCAACCAATTATAATTATTTGTTTATATTTCATTATAGGGTGAGCCTCGGTGAAAATACCTGTTCATCTTTATTTGAACACCTTAAGTAAGATCTCATCACCGATGTGGGCTCTGGGGCTGGTTTGTCTTTCTCGTCACCCTCGCGAAAGCGGGGGTCCAGTGCCTTTGCTGGTGACTCGCAGCCTGGCCGTTCTGCGCCACAAGCCCTGGATTCCCGCCTTCGCGCTGAGGGATCCCCAAAAAAATAGGCAGACATGGTAGATTTTC
>NZ_BAABDS010000014.1:0-147485 GCF_039539745.1 Oceanisphaera sediminis | reverse complement strand
TGAAACTCACACTAACCCGAATGAAAACAGCATCTTATTGGCACAGACACAGTTAACTCATACATAGCCAATATAGTTGGAGAAGGTGTTTTTAATTCTGAAATGGTACTTTCATTAGGGTTTGATTGCAATAATGATATTATTGATAGTTGGGGATCTTTTTGTTCTACCGTTGAAGACGATATTGCTATCTTACGTACTATTGGAGAGTTTATTAGGGCAGTATTAGTTGGCAGTCAAGATTGGACAACTTTCGGGCAGAGTTTAGTTGCAAAAGCAGGCTACAGAGGTATACGAACAACTGCCTATAAGCGACAAATTGGTTTAATTACTACTCCTGAATCTATTTCTGGTGTCGGTGCGCAAGTCTCAGGATGGATAACAGGTTTAATATCTAAACTACTGAAATGGCCAGGCATTTCTATCAATGATCATGGTTATAAATGGCCATCATTATGGAAGATAGATTCTGTTTATAGATTAATAGATGACCGTTTGTCGTTATTAAAGGAAGCATATTGTTCTCTTTCTGGGATGCCTAGTTTACTTGAGCGGCAGGAGCTGGATTGGAAAAAAGATAAAAAAACGCTATCTGTTGTAATGGTTCAGTCAAAAATGCCAAGAAAGGAGGGTTTTTCTTCATTCGGTTTTTTACTTGAAGATGCTCAATACCGAGCAAAGCATAGGAAACATATTGCATCCGTTGCAGAGCTAGTTTTGAAACACCTTGAAGTTCAAAAAGAAAATACAGGTGAGGATCGAAGAAAGTACGATGCCGATCTTATAATTTGGCCAGAGCTAGCTGTTCATAATGAGGATTTGGACGTGCTAGTTGCATTGTCCAGAAAAACAAAGGCGATTGTGTTTGCAGGTCTTGGGTTTATTCATCAAGACGGAATTGAGGGTCCTAATAATTGTGCAGTATGGATTGTTCCGACAAAACATAGATCTAGCCAAAGAGAAATTATCCGTCTGCAAGGTAAATGCAATATGATGGCTGATGAAAAAGAGAAGATTAAACCTTGGAGACCTTATCAGTTATTACTTGAGTTGGTACACCCAGCCTTTAAGGACGAAAAAGGCTTTGTGTTAACAGGTTCAATCTGCTTTGATGCAACTGATATTTCTCTAAGTGCTGATCTACGTGATAAATCCAATGCTTACTTAGTCAGCGCCCTTAATCAAGATGTAAATACATTTGATTCTATGGTAGAAGCACTACACTATCATATGTACCAACATGTGGTTTTGGTTAACTCTGGGGAGTTCGGTGGTTCATTTGCGAAAGCACCTTATAAAGATGCACACAAGCGTCTTATTGCTCATGTACATGGTAATAATCAAGTTTCAATTAATACTTTTGAGATGAATATGTTTGACTTCAGGAGAGACAGTGTCGGTAAGAGTATGCAGTCGGAACTGAAGAAAAAAACTGCACCGGCAGGTGTGAAATATATTTCACATTGAGTTTTTATGTGTTTGGATGATAATTAATCAAAATACATCACGTTGGTTTTTTCTATTCTGCCGAGGGTTCAGATAATGTATTTCGTGCTTGTAAGGTAATCACCATAGCACAAAACACATTCTATAGTGGCTAAATAAATGGGGAAGCTAAGGCTTGGTATCTTACAGCCGGGACTGGCCTAGCGACTCCGGAGGACTTTCAGGAGGCGCAGGCAAAGCGAGCTGCTATGAGTGCAGCACGTTATCTGCGTGAGGTCAGTCAGGGGTATCATATCTCGGGTGTGGTGGATTATGAGCAGGTTCGGGAATTGGCCCGAATCAACGGCGACCTTGGCCGCTTAGGTGGCCTATTGAAGCTATGGCTTACCGATGACGTGCGAACTGCCCAGTTCGGCCAGTCTACAATCCTTGCTGTTCTCAGCAAGATTGAGGCGACACAGGAGGAAATGGGTAAGGTTATGACCAAGATTGTTATGCCGAGGTCTGAATTATGACGATGAGAAAATAGTAGTATAAAGGCGGCGCGGGGCCGCCTTTAATTGTTCTGCCAACTAAGTGGATTGATTGAAAATGAACTTTCCCTATTCAGTTCGACTTTATATTTCTTAGTTTAAGACATCATTTTGTTGTAATGTTCTTCAAAATCTGTTCGTAGGAAAACTTCTCTGAATTTATTGATAAAGCGATCTGAATCTATTTCGCCAAGATCGTTTATGTTTACTGAGTCGGAATGAGATTCTCTGTTAATAAATCTGAAAAAAGAAGAAAATTCAGCGTCATCTTCTTCTAGTTCATCAAGAGCTTTTTTTAATTCATCGGTTTTGTGAACGAAAGAAAAGTAATATTCGAGAATGTTTCTCATGATGTTAGGGAGTACGATGTTATTAGTGTTCCCTTCTTGTGCATCTTTTATTATCTGCCAATAGGACTGGTAGTCATTTTTTATATCGCCTCTCTTCATTGGCGATATGTTGCTATGAGTATTTTTTGTGACTCTGAATACATTGCACTTTCTATCGAAGTCCTCTTGTTTCTTAGGGAGGTATTTTGTCATTTCGTGTAGGAAATATAGGCTATGAGTCAGCAGGATAACTTGCGAATACTCATATCCTTTGATGATTTTCTTATGAGTAAGAGAGCCTATCTCATATATGTAATTATGAGATAGACTGGAAATTGGATCGTCAACAACAATTATTTTCTTGTTCTTAGAAGTTGGCGAGTCGAAGCGTATGCTTCCCTGGCACAATTCCAAAAAATAAAGATAAGTGATAAGAGTTTTCTCACCTTCACTCAGAGATTTGTACACGTGATTTCCGCTGTTGTGCGTGCCTCGGCAAAGGTAATAGTGGTTGTCTTCACCTGGCTTTCGTTTGATTTCAAAGCCTCCTAAGCCGATGCTTATGATCTGATTGTTAATGTTGGTTATTGACGTATCTATGTTTGTTATCTTTGCTCTGTTCTCAGAGATTATTTCATTCTGTTCTTCGATTGACCTGGTCAACGCTGCTATTTTGTCTTCGTATTTCAAAATTTCAGAACTGATTTCCTCTATTAATTTGTGGTGTTCCTTTATTTCAGAATCAAACTTAATGCGAACCAATGACCAGAATTTACTCTTGATTTCGTCTAGGGAATCTTTCTTCTTTTCTAGTTTCGAGTTAAAGGTTCTTCTCGAAGAGTTTTCTTCTTCTACTATTTGGTTTATTGATTGTAAAAAATCGTCTGTTTCTTTCAGTGATACTCTTATGCTAGGGTTGTTTAGCTTTTTATCTATTTTTTCTAGGTTTGCTTCTAAAGAGTTTATAAGCCTTTCTTTCTGTAAATCAAGGTCTCTATTGTTTAGTGATTTGAAATAATTTTCGGAAAGCTGTGTTTTTAGCTCGTTGGTTTTATTGAAGTAATTGTCTCTTAAACCCTGTATTTCTTTTTTCTTTTGTTCATATGATGAGTCGAATAGTGAGTTGATTTGCTTTGCCAATTCATCCCCTAAAGCCTGCTGACAGAATGGACATTTCCCTTTCGCATCATTTATGTAAATTCTACCTTGATCTATCCATGAGGAATTCTTTAATTTTTCTACTAGATTGGATAGGTAGCTTTCTCTTGATGCAATAATCACTTCGTTAAAAATGCTGTTTGTCTCTATGGCAGACAAATTGGAGGATAGTGTTGGTAATAGACTTCTTTTCTCAGCAGTTTTTCTGTTTAGTTCGCTTGATTCCCTTGCAAGATCGTTAAAATCATATCCAGGTGAATTTAGTAGAGGAGTTCTTAAAAGCGCTTCATAAAACTTGTCAGCAGAATTTTTAAAGCCCACTAAACAGTGGTCTAGATCTTTTCTGTCATGCTCTTTCTTGATTTCATATACTTTGTTTTTTATGTGTCGTATCTTAGTCTCCTTTCTGGTTCCACACTCCGATTTAGCTTGCTGTTTTTGATGCCTCTGGCCTTCTAGGCTGGTTATTTCCTGTTCTGCAACAGTTATTGCTTGTTCGGCTGCCACATTTTCTTCACCGAGGGTGAATACTCCCTCAAAACTATCTTGCGAAAAGTTTTTTTCCACAAAATCAGTGTTGTAAACTAATAGTTGATAGTCTTGCGAGTTTGGTAGAGTAAAATTACACCTATTATAGTTGCTGTCTGATGTGTTCTGTAAGTATCTTGCTAGAGTTGATTTTCCTGTACCGTTATGACCATAAATGACTACTAATTTTTTGTTTGTGTTTATCGTAACTGGAGTAAGTTCACTAAAGCTTGCTACTCCTTGCATTGTTATAGACTCGATCATTTTCCCTCCGTATATTATTTGTGAAGTTTTCTTTATATGCTTGCTGCTCATCCCATTGTAGGAGAAAAAGGAGGGGCTATATTGATGTAGCCCAGAAAAATCCTTATGAAACATGCTACTTTGGTATTATGTGCTTAGGCTTTGCTTCATTAGAGGTCGAGGAGTGGGGAGGTCACGGTTGAGGGGGGAGACATGAGCAAGCGTCAGCATCCTGGGGGATCGGGTACAGCAGACGTGCCGCAGCTCACTACTACAGAGGAGCACAAAGGGCGCTTGGCTATGGTCCGCAGGCTTCATCCTGTTGAGCTGGAACAACTGCGTAAGGACATGGCAGAATCGTCAGCTTGGGCCAAAGCTGAACTAAAACGTCGACGAGCTGCAAAAAATCAAAAAAATTCTGAGCATGGTATAGATGATGGTATCGAGAAAGGTTGCTCTTCTAATTAGCTGTTATTTCTATGTATTTTCTTCTAATTGATATTAGAGTGGGAATAAGCGGCTAGGCATCTTGCATAAAGCACGATGAAAAAAGGGGCGCTTGCGCCCCTTTTTGTTTTCTGTTGTCGGCTAAGATCTATCTTCGACTTTCAGTTTTCCCGGTCATGTTATCGTGACACGGTCCCACTCATGAAAGGAAGGATCATGAGAACATCAATTTTTAGTCTGCTTTTTGCGGTTGCTATTTCTGCCTCGGCACAGACGGCGGATGGCATGATGAATATTGAAAGTACGTTTACCGTGAAGGACACGGCCGATCGAATGGAAAGCATCCTGAAAGAGAACGGGATGACGGTATTCAATCGAATAGATCACGCACAGGGTGCCGATAAGGTTGGCCTCGAGCTGCGAGATACCGAGCTACTGCTGTTCGGTAACCCCAGGGTAGGCAGCCCGTTGATGCAGTGCCGGCAAAGTGTGGCTATCGACCTGCCGCAAAAAGCCCTGATCTGGCAAGACGAAGCAAACAGGGTCTGGATATCCTATAACGAGCCGGGATATTTAGCGAAAAGACACGATATTACCGGCTGCGAAGAGGTGATATCGAAAATAGAAAAGGCACTGGCCGGCATGGCAACAAAGGCCACAAAAGAATAAGGCTTTGTCTTATAGATGGTTTTACCGACAGTTTTTTATCTGTCGCCAAAAGGCGGACGTCGATAAAAAGGGCGCCGAGAGGCGCCCAACCGGATCGTGCTTGCTATCCATACTACTGTACTTCACTACGTCGGCTCGCAGACACTGGCTCCTGTGCCTGCAAACCGGTTGGCTTTTCGGCCAACGTCGGGATTATTCCTGGTTCTTGCGCTTGTCGCGCTTCTCCTGACGTTTTTCTTTCAGGGATTTTTCCGCTTTCTTTTTTACCTTTTCCTTACTCATGATCAGGCTCCTTGATGACGGGCCGCCGGAAAAGTGCCGCTTTCTTTGTCTCGCTGGCCTGTAAAATCGACGTTGTCACAAGCTCAAGTTGAATAGACTCAAGCTACGCCCATTTAAGAGGGCCACGGCAGATTGAATACTTCAAGGCTGCATCTCCTGTGCTGTACGGGTCAGGTAATACCGAATAAAGAGGGGGCCGGCCGCGATTGTCGGCCGCAGTATTCAAGCCGGATGCCAAAAACAGCATCCGGCTTAAACCGGGCAGAAGGGGGCAGGGCTCGGAAAATTGATCTGATACTTATACATAAAACCCTCTGTCAGTAGCGCAGTTATGTAAGTAGTAACGGTAAGCAGTAAAATCCCAAGTAACTAAAAAATATATAAAAAATCAGTATCAATACCCTAGCCCAAGCTTTTGGGGAAAGCAACGCCCGGTCGAAACTTATAAATTGAGATAGCGATTCATGTCCAGTATCCCGGCTTCCAGCGGTGTGGTTTGCTGCAGGTAGCGGTGCATGTCGTGAAAGTAGAACCAGAACCGTGGGTGGGTGCGCCGAATGCCAAACCGGTCTGCCAGGGGATGGATGTCTTCGGCGCGTTTCATGGTGATCAGGGCCGTGACAAATTCGGGCAGCTCCTCCTGCTTTACGTTGAAGATGAAGTTGGGATAACTGCCGACCACACCGGGCAGTATCGTCAGGGTATTGTTTTCCGGCCGCAGGCGCAGATTTTCCCCCAGCATGAAGGCGACGTTAGTGTGGTCCCGGTTATGAATCAGGCTATAGATTTGCCGCTGATCGCCGCTTTCGATGCGTAGCAGAGTGACTTCCGGCAACCATTGAATGGCGGGCAGCCTGGCGGCAGTAACGCCGGTGAGGCGTTTTAACTGGTACTCGATGTCCTGCTGTCGGCCGTTGACTGTACTCGGCTCGTCCGGCTTGACACAGTCTGGTTGCTGGCAGCGATTGAGGCTATCGACGGGGCCGGCGACTGGAGCCAGCGCAGTGAGCACCTGTTGACCAAAGTCGGCCAGTGGCTGCCGGGGGGTCACCTCGATGCGACTGGGAGTCTGTTCGTCCACATCCGCATAGCTGGTGAACAGCTTGATACGGGCGCTGTTGTCATACCAGCGGTGCAGCAGCGGGTTTCGCTGCTTGCTCGGTAAAAAGCGCAACAGGTTGGCCTCGGCACCGTTGCGGATAAGATCGAAATACAGCCGGGTCTGCGCCTGATGCGACACGTTGCCATAGACGTTGAAATTGGCGACCAGTGCGTAGTAGGTGCGCTCCAGCAGTGGGTAATCCATCACCCACATGGTGGAGGGGGTGTCTCCCTGCCAGCCGGTGACCACACTGGCACTGTTGTGGTGACGAAATACGGTGAGCAGGGCGTCCCGATTCTTGTCATCGCCATTCCATATATGCGCGAGGTCGGGGCCTTGCGGATAGTGCCGGGCGTAAGTCTGCTGGCGGGCGGTTTGATAGTTGTTACGGGCATCGCGATGGGCAATCCAGTCTGTGCCCAGGCTCAACAGGTTGGCGTTCAGCCCGGGCAGGGTCAACCATTCTTTGACGCGGGTTCGATAGCTGGCATCGGTAACAAAGAGATCGTATTCGGGCTCCTGAAAGGCCACCCAGAACTGATCCCGAATCACATCGGTGGCAATTTGCCCACGACAGACGGGTCCTCGAATAAAGGAGCGCACGAAGTATTGCGCATCATCCAGCAAATATTGATAGCGCGAGCGTGCGGGTATGGCGGCATAGGTAAAAAAAGGATTGGCCGCCTGATCCGGGCCGTAACCGGGCATGGTTTTGACGGTCCATTTGGGCTCCAGAAAAAGCTGCTCCAGTCGCTTCATCTTGTCGTTATTGAGTGGATAGATGATATGGGTTTTGTGTATGCGGCTTTCCAGTCGTGGCCGTAACCGATAGTAAAAGGTGCCCTGCGGGTCATCCGTTGGCCTGGTGGTGGCAATCACCTCTATGGGCTGGCCTGCGGGAGTACGGGAGCGTACCAGTTCGAAAAAGGTGTGCTGGCCGTCTTTGGCTGTATCACTAAAATAAAGATGAGCCAGAAACCAGTGCTCATAAAGATAACGGGCGACCAGTTGGTGACGAGGGCTGTTACGATTCAGCCAGGTCTCCCATTGAGTGACGGCCTGCTGCAGCTCGGCAGACAAGGTCGGTTGTTGTTCGGGTACGGGGGCACCTTGTGCCAGCCAGGTGGCCATGGTCCGGTATTCTCTATCGGTAAGACCGGTCACGGCAAAAGGCATACCGGCCTGCGGGTGCTGGCGGGCGAAGCTGCCGAATTCGTCGGCCTTGCTGCACTGATTGGCGCGGGTAATGGCAATATCCAGCTGTTCCGGCAATCGCTCGTTGTTACTCCAGTCAGACTGTTGGCCCAGTGCCAGCATGCGCAGCATCAATGCCGCCTCGCCATTCCGGTTATCAATCACACTGAAAAAGCCCCGTTGGCGCCAGGCCGGCTCGCCCATGGCATCGGTGTACAGTCGGTTGGGCTCGGCATTTTTGGTGCGGGTGCCGTCGTATACCCGCTGTTTGCTGGCACCGCGTTTTACGCCTTCGTGACTGGTGAGCTTGAGCTGGCAGGGAGCGTCGTAGCAGGCATGGCAGGCGACGCATTTCTGTTCGAAAATGGGCTTGATATCGCGCCGGTAATCGAGCACCTGGTTGCGGCTATCTGACCGCTCCGGGGTCACTGCGGGTGCCGAGTAGGACGGCTTCATCATCGGCAAAAAGGTGGCGAGTATCACCAGTGCCAGCAGTAACCGGGATCCTTGTCTCATGACTAAACCTTGTTTTAGGTATCTGATAGGGTGGTACCATGTGGCTATCTTCGGGTAAAGAGGAAATGCATTATGATGAAAATACCTGGCTGGGCTTTGCTTGTTTTATCGACTTCGCTGTCGGCCAATACCATCAGCACCCGGCCACCGGTGGAGCTGAATATTGCCTCGAACCTGGAGCCGGTATGTTTTTATGCGGATCAGCGTTATTCGAGAGGGTCGGTGATTGAAATGGGCAAACAGTTGTTTGTTTGCGAGCGGGAACAGTCATTCGAGCAGAATGGTCGCCTGAGCTGGCACCCGTTTCCGCTGGCGCCGGAACACAAGCCCCAATAACAGGAGCCAATCATGGATTTTATTCGCATCATCATCGCCATTCTGTTGCCGCCGCTGGGGGTGTTTTTGCAGGTCGGCATCGGTAAACACTTCTGGATCAACATTCTGCTGACCCTGCTGGGCTATATTCCCGGCATCGTACATGCGGTGTGGGTCATTGCCAAAAAATGAGTGATGATTCCACAGATCATGAAGCCACTACCCGGCGGTTGGAACGATTGTCCTGGCTGCTGGACAGTGCCGTTCGGCTGCCCGGTGGCTTCAGGGTGGGGGTCGACGGCATTATCGGGTTGGTACCGGGTATCGGCGATCTGGTCGGCGCCGGCCTGTCGTCTTACATCATACTGGAGGCGGCGCGCATGAAGCTGCCCGCCGGGGTGCTGGCTCGTATGGGGCTGAATGTGTTGCTGGAGCTGGGCATCGGCATCATCCCCATCTTCGGCGATCTGTTCGATTTTGCCTTCAAGGCCAACCGACGCAACGTACGTCTGATGACGGATTATCTTCGGCATAAGAGCAAGTAATACCAATCCCACTAAACAAATGATCTATTTCATTTTCGTATAAAAGTCGAACAAAGGGCCCGCTCCGCCGACTCGCCATGTGACATGACACTCGCTGTTTCAGCCTACTGCGAATATTCACTGGATATTCGGTCAGGCTGAAACGGCTCGTCACGGCGAGCAAGCTCGCCCCCTGGGGGCTCAGCCGCGCCATCCGTGGCGCGGATGGTCGGCTGAGCAGATCCCTTTGTCCTCCTTGATACACCGGCGTTGCCTGTTAGCGCCGTCTACAGACAACTCGATGCTCGAGAAGAGGCAACAGAGAACGGCTCCCACGACCGTGAAATGCCATGGACGGCATTTCCGAGCCCCCACGGATGGGTTCATGGCGTGTCGTGGGAGGCGGCTGTGTTGCCTCTGATCTGAGGCCTTAATATGATCAGATCATTACTGGAATTGGTATAACGAGTTGGATGTTGTGTGGGCTGACGATGTCGGCTTTTGCTGTACGGATGAGGGAGACGGTATCGGGTTAAATCGGTGATGCGCGCGGTATGCCGTGTTGACTCAAGCCTGTTTCTTGACCGGCTCGGCGTCCAGATCCAGGATGACCTCGCCTTGTGGGCGACAGCAGCAGGGCAGAATGTCGCCGGCGGGTACAAAAGCCAGCGGCTCTTGCTGGTAGCTGACCGATCCCTCTAGCAGGGTAGTGCGGCAAGAGCCGCAGTAACCACTGCGGCACTGATATTCCACCGCATGACCGGTGCGCTCCAGCCCTTCGAGCAGGGTTTCACCTGCTCGAAGTTCAAAGTTCAGCGCTCGGGTGCAGACACGGCTCACAGCTCGAAGTCACCCAGATCGTCATGATTCATTTGCGAGTCGATCTGACCCACCAGGTAGGAGCTGACTTCTACCTCTTGCGGGGCCACCTGCACGTTGTCGGATGACAACCAGGCGTTGATCCACGGAATCGGGTTCTGCTTGGCATCGTTAAATGCCGGGGCCAGCCCCACCGTCTGCATGCGCAGATTGGTGATGTATTCCACGTACTGGCACAGAATGTCCTTGTTCAGGCCGATCATGGAGCCGTCCTTGAACAGGTATTCGGCCCATTCCTTTTCCTGAATCGCCGCATCACGGAACAGCTCGAAACACTGCTGCTCGCATTCTTTGGCGATTTGCGCCATTTCCGGATCGTCGTCGCCACTGCGCAGAATATTGAGCATGTGCTGGGTGCCCGTCAGGTGCAGGGCTTCGTCGCGGGCAATCAGCTTGATGATTTTGGCGTTGCCTTCCATCAGCTCGCGCTCGGCGAAGGCGAAAGAGCAGGCGAAGCTGACGTAGAAGCGAATGGCTTCCAGTGCATTGACGCTCATCAGGCACAGGTAGAGCTTTTTCTTCAGCTCGTAACGGCTGATGCTGATCGGTTGACCTTTGAGCTCATGCTCACCTTCACCAAACAGATGGTAGAGGTTGGTGTATTCGATCAGCTGGTCGTAGTAGCCGGCAATGCTGCCGGCACGCTTGAGGATCTGCTCGTTGGCCACGATATCGTCGAACACGGTCGCCGGGTTGTTGACGATGTTGCGGATGATATGGGTGTAGGATCGCGAGTGAATGGTCTCGGAAAAGGCCCAGGTTTCAATCCAGGTTTCCAGCTCGGGAATGGACACCAGCGGCAACAGGGCCACGTTGGGGCTGCGGCCCTGAATGGAGTCGAGCAGGGTCTGATACTTCAGGTTGCTGATGAAAATATGCTTTTCATGGTCCGGCAGCGCCTGGTAGTCGATTCTGTCCTGAGACACGTCCACTTCTTCCGGGCGCCAGAAGAAAGACAGCTGCTTCTCGATCAGCTTTTCGAAGATATCGTATTTTTGCAGATCATAACGGGCCACGTTCACCGGATTACCGAGGAACATGGGCTCTTTCATATGATCGTTCTGAATTTGACTGAAAGTGGTATAGGACATTTCTATTATTCCGCGCATAAAGGCGGGGTTTGACCCCGCCAGCATCAATTATATTTTGCAGGCGCCGCCGGCACAGCCGTCATCTTCCTGCATGTCGTTCTGGGCGTCGGCCGCACCGTCACGGGTGTTATGGTAATACAGGGTCTTGAGGCCGAATTTATAGGCGGTGAGCAGGTCTTTCAACAGCTGCTTCATCGGCACCCGGCCACCGTCGAAGCGGGCAGGATCGTAGTTGGTGTTGGCTGAAATGGCCTGATCGACAAACTTCTGCATTACGCCCACCAGCTGCAGGTAACCGTCGTTGGACGGCATCTGCCACAGCAGCTCGTACTGGTTCTTCAGCTCGGCGTATTCCGGCACCACCTGCTTGAGGATACCGTCTTTAGAGGCCTTGACCGACACCAGACCACGGGGCGGCTCTATGCCGTTGGTGGCGTTGGAAATCTGGCTCGAGGTTTCTGACGGCATCAGCGCGGTCAGGGTGCTGTTACGCAGACCGGTGCTCTTGATCTCTTCACGCAGGCTTTCCCAGTCCAGGTGCAGCGGCTCCTGGCAGAGCTTGTCCAGATCCTTTTTATAGGTGTCTATCGGCAGCACGCCCTGGGAATAGGTGGTCTCGTTAAAGGCCGGGCAGGGGCTGAATTCCTTCGCCAGCTTGACCGAGGCTTTCAGCAGATAGTACTGAATGGCTTCAAAGGTCTTGTGGGTCAGACCGATGGCGCTGCCGTCGGAATACTTGACGCCGTTTTTGGCCAGGTAATAGGCGTAGTTGATCACGCCTATGCCCAGAGTACGACGGTTCATGGAGCCTTTCTGGGCGGCCAGCAGCGGGTAGTCCTGATAGTCGAGCAGGGCGTCCAGCGCACGTACTGCCAGTTCGGCCAGCTCTTCCAGTTCACTCAGGTCGCTGATGGCGCCCAGGTTGAAGGCCGACAGGGTGCACAGGGCAATTTCGCCGTTCTCGTCGTTGATGTCCATCATCGGCTTGGTGGGCAGGGCGATTTCCAGACACAGGTTGCTCTGGCGCACCGGGGCCACCGCCGGGTCGAACGGGCTGTGGGTGTTGCAGTGATCCACGTTCTGGATATAGATACGACCGGTGCCGGCACGTTCCTGCATCATCAGCGAGAACAGCTCCAGCGCCTTGAGGGTACGCTTGCGGATGCTGCTGTCCTGCTCGTACTTGACGTACAGCTCTTCAAATTTCGCCTGATCTTCGAAAAAGGCGTCGTACAGGCCGGGCACGTCGGAGGGCGAAAACAGGGTGATGTCGCCGCCCTGGATCAGGCGCTGGTACATCAGGCGGTTGATCTGCACGCCGTAGTCCATGTGACGCACGCGGTTTTCTTCCACGCCGCGGTTGTTCTTCAGTACCAACAGCGATTCCACTTCCAGGTGCCACATGGGGTAGAACAGGGTGGCGGCACCACCACGCACACCGCCCTGAGAGCAGCATTTAACCGCGGTCTGGAAGTGTTTGTAGAAAGGAATACAGCCGGTATGGAAGGCCTCACCGCCACGGATGGGGCTGCCCAGGGCGCGAATGCGACCGGCGTTGATGCCGATGCCGGCACGCTGGGACACATAACGCACGATGGCGCCGGAGGTGGCGTTGATGGAATCCAGGCTGTCGCCGCACTCGATCAGTACGCAAGAGCTGAACTGACGGGTCGGGGTGCGCACGCCGGACATGATGGGCGTGGGCAAAGACACCTTGAACTGGGACACCGCATCATAGAAGCGGGTAACAAAGCTCAGTCGAGTATCTTTTGGGTACTTGGAGAACAGACAGGCGGCTACCAGCATATAGAGGAACTGCGGGCTTTCGTAAATCTCGCCGGTCACCCGGTTCTGTACCAGGTATTTGCCTTCCAGCTGCTTGACCGCCGCATAGGAGAAGGTCAGATCGCGGTCATGATCCAGGTGTGCGTTCAGGGCATCGAGCTCGTCGCGGCTGTAATCGGCCAGAATATGCTGGTCGTACTTGTCCATCTCGGTGAGGCGGGCAACGTGATCATAAAAATGGGGTGGCTCGAACTGACCATAGGCCTTCTTGCGCAGATGGAACACGGCCAGGCGGGCGGCCAGATACTGGTAGTCCGGGGTCTGCTCGGAGATCAGATCGGCGGCGGCCTTGATGATGGTCTCGTGAATATCTTCGGTGCGGATACCATCGTAGAACTGGATGTGTGACCGCAGCTCCACCTGGGAGACGGAAACATTGTCCAGCCCTTCGGCAGCCCAGGTGATGACTCGATGGATCTTGTCCAGATCGAGGTGCTCCTTGGCGCCAGAACGTTTGGTAACCAGCAGATGTTTATTCATGAAACTGACCTTCTCCCAGTGGTGTTGCGTCTACTTCGGCAAAAAACATCCCGTGTCATCAATACCCTACATAGTGTGGTTGATGGCCGGAAGAAGCACAACATCTAGTTGTCTTGTGTGATGATGGGCACAATATAGTGGGTTAGCTCACAATTCTCAAGCCGGTGGATGCCGGTAAAGCTTGTGGATAATCTGTGATCTCTCGCCAAAGGTTTGTACTTACTAACGTCTATCCCTTTGGGAGTCTGGCGCTGGCAAATGGCTGCTTGTTTTATGCCCGGCGAGAAAGATTTTTAAAAATATTTGGCTTGCAAAAAAGGGGTATTGGAGATCCCGCCGGATCTTTCATCACTTGGCGTCGAATGTGTCTTTCAGCCAGTCGGTCAGCGCAAAAACCGTGCCGTGCTGATGATCCGCCTGCCAGTGGTTCGGGTCTTCGTCGGCGGAAATATAACCCCAGGCGGCCGCCACCGTGGTCATGCCGGCGGCGCGTCCGGCTTCTATATCGCGTTTGTGATCGCCGATGTAAATACAGCGCTGTGGCGCAACCAACAGCTGCTCGGCCGCAAACAGCAAGGGAGCGGGATGCGGTTTCTTGTAGGGCAGGGTATCGGCACTGACGGTCACGCCACAGTGACGAAACAGCGCCAGTCCGGCCAGCAAGGGATCGGTGAGCGCGGCGGGCTTGTTGGTGACCACCCCCCAGGGAATGCGGCTCATGTTCAGCCAGTCAAGCAGGGCCGGCACCCCGTCGTAGGGGCGGGTATGATGACAGAGGTTGTCACCGTAAAAGCGCAGCATCTGCCCCCGCAGCTGCTCCAGCCCGTGATGCTCGATCAATGCCGGATGAATGCCGGCCCTGAGCAGGGCATAGGAGCCGTCCGAGGTGGTGCATTGCAATACCGCTTCGGTCAGGGCGGGCAGCCCCAGGCTCTCTATGACATGGTTGGCGGCGGCCCCCATGTCTCCGGCCGTGTCCAGCAGGGTTCCATCCAGATCGAACAGCACAGCGTCAAAGGTCATTGATTACTCCGGCTTGATGGCATGCACCATGTAGTTGACGTCCGCATCCCGGCTGAGCTTGAAGGTGCCGGCCAGCGGTTGATAGACCACACCGCTGATGTCTTTGACCACCAGACCGGCCTGCTCTATGTAGCTGCACAGTTCGGCGGGAGTAATAAACTTACGGTGATCGTGGGTACCTTTGGGCACCATTTTAAACAGATGCTCGGCCGCCGCTATCATCATCAGCCAGGCCTTGGGATTGCGGTTGATGGTGGAAAACACCAGGGTGGCACCGGGTTTGGCCAGGTCGGCGCAGGCCTGCACCACGGAGGCGGGCGCGGGCACGTGCTCCAGCATTTCCATGCAGGTGACCACATCAAACTGTCCCGTATGCTCTGCGGCCACCTGTTCGGCGGTGCTCTGACGGTAATTGACGCTCACGCCCATTTCCAGCGCGTGCAGCCGGGCCACCGCCAGTGGCTCCTGTCCCATGTCGATACCGGTCACTTCGCCACCTTCCCGGGCCATGCTTTCGCTGAGAATGCCGCCGCCACAGCCAATATCGATGATCTGTTTGCCGAACAGCCCATCGGCCTTGTCGGCAATCCAGTTCAGACGCAAAGGGTTAAGCCGGTGCAGGGGCTTGAAGTCGCCTTCCAGATCCCACCATTGGGAGGCCATGGCTTCGAATTTTTCGATTTCCTGTTGATCTACATTCACGGGCAACGCCTTAAACGATGGTCAGATTAATGTGCAGAGCGGCCATTATAGCCCAGTCGGTTTTCGCTGCCAGCATGACTGCTCCCTGCACGCATTTGTATGGTAGAATGATGCGTTTTTTATTGCGATATCAACAATAAACTGGGGACAAGGCTTTCTATGACCGATCTGGCCCGAGAAATCATGCCGATAAACATCGAGGAAGAGCTGAAACGCTCTTACCTGGATTACGCCATGAGCGTGATCGTGGGGCGGGCGCTTCCCGATGTTCGAGATGGTTTGAAACCTGTACATCGCCGCGTGCTGTTCGCCATGAACGAGCTCGGCAACGACTGGAACAAGCCCTACAAGAAATCGGCCCGTGTGGTAGGTGATGTAATAGGTAAATATCACCCGCACGGCGACAGTGCCGTATACGACACCATAGTGCGCATGGCACAGGATTTTTCCATGCGTTATACCCTGGTCGACGGCCAGGGTAACTTCGGCTCGGTGGATGGCGACTCCGCCGCCGCCATGCGTTATACCGAAGTTCGCATGGACAAGATTGCCCACGAACTGCTGGCCGATCTGGATAAAGAGACCGTCGACTGGGTGCCCAATTACGACGGTACCGAGATGATACCGGCAGTGATGCCGACCAAGGTACCCAACCTGCTGGTAAACGGTTCTTCCGGTATTGCCGTGGGTATGGCCACCAATATTCCGCCGCACAACCTCAACGAGGTGGTGGACGGCTGTCTGGCACTGATTGACGACGAACACATCAGCATCGATCAGCTGATCGAGCTGATTCCGGGACCGGATTTTCCTACCGGCGGCATCATCAACGGCAAGTCCGGCATCATCGATGCGTACCGTACTGGTCGCGGCAAGATTTATGTGCGTGCCCTGGCCGAGGTGCAGACCGACGAGAAGACCGGTCGCGAAACCATTATCGTGTCCGAGCTGCCGTATCAGGTGAACAAGGCCCGGCTGATCGAGAAAATCGCCGAGCTGGTCAAGGAAAAACGCATCGAGGGCATCAGTGCCCTGCGCGATGAGTCCGACAAGGACGGCATGCGCATCGTGATTGAAGTGCGCCGGGGTGAAGTGGGCGAGGTGATTCTGAACAACCTCTATTCACAGACCCAGATGCAGAACGTGTTCGGCATCAACATGGTGGCGCTGGACAACAACCAGCCGCGCATCTTCAACCTGAAGGACATGCTGGAATGCTTTATTCAGCATCGTCGTGAAGTGGTGACGCGTCGTACCGTGTTCGAACTGCGCAAGGCGCGGGATCGGGCGCACATCCTGGAAGGTCTGGCCATCGCACTGGCCAATATCGACCCGATTATCGAGCTGATCCGCCGCTCGCCGACCCCGGCCGAAGCCAAGGCCGGCCTGGTCGGTCAGGGCTGGGAACTGGGTAATGTGGCCAGCATGCTGGAGCGTGCCGGTGATGACGCCGCGCGCCCCGAGTGGCTGGAGCCCGAATTCGGCATTCGCGAAGGTGTCTATTACCTGACCGAGCAACAGGCCCAGGCCATTCTTGAGCTGCGACTGCACCGCCTGACCGGCCTCGAGCACGAGAAAATTCTCGAGGAATATCAGAATCTGCTTACCCTGATTGCCGAGCTGCTCTATATCCTGAACAGCCCGGAACGATTGATGGAAGTGATTCGGGAAGAGCTGGAAGCGGTCAAGGTACAGTTCGGCGATGCCCGTCGTACCGAAATCACCGCCTCCAGCGCCGAGATCAACATCGAAGATTTGATCACGCAGGAAGACGTGGTGGTGACCCTGTCCCATCAGGGCTACGTGAAATATCAGCCGCTGACCGATTATGAAGCCCAGCGTCGCGGTGGCCGTGGCAAGTCGGCCACCAAGATGAAGCAGGAAGACTTTGTGGAACGCCTGCTGGTGGCCAATACCCACGACACCATTCTGTGCTTCTCGACCGCCGGCAAGGTGTACTGGCTCAAGGTGTATCAGTTGCCGGAGGCCAGTCGTGCCGCCCGTGGCCGACCCATCGTCAACCTGTTGCCGCTGGATGGCGATGAGCGGATCACCGCGATTCTGCCGGTGCAGGAATATGCCGACGACAAGTATGTGTTCTTCGCCACTGCCGACGGCACCGTGAAGAAAACCAGCCTGTCGGCCTTCAGCCGGCCGCTGGCGTCCGGTATTCGTGCCATCAACCTGCGCGAAGGCGACGAGTTGATTGGCGTCGATATCACCGATGGCAGCAACGAGATCATGTTGTTCTCCGATGCGGGCAAGGTGGTGCGTTTCGCCGAAGGTAGCGGCCATGCCGACGTGGAAAGCCACGACGAGCAGGGCGAGTCCGGTCTGGAAGAAGGCGAAGGGTCAGACAGCGACGCCGCCGAAAGCAAGGGCACCTTCAAGGGCGTACGGCCCATGGGGCGTACCGCCTCCGGTGTGCGCGGCATTCGCCTGGCGGGGGATGACAAGGTGGTGTCACTGATCATTCCGCGCGGCGAAGGCCCCATTCTGACCGTGACCGCCAATGGTTACGGCAAGCGTACCGCACTGGAAGAGTACCCGACCAAGAGTCGCGGCACCCTGGGCGTGGTGTCGATCAAGGTCAGCGATCGTAACGGCCCGGTTGTCGGCGCCATTCAGGTGGACGACAGCAACGAAATCATGCTGATCACCAACGGCGGCATTCTGGTGCGCACTCGCGTGCTGGAAGTGAGCCTGATCAGCCGTAACACCGCCGGCGTGCGTTTGATCCGTACCGGAGAAGACGAGCAGGTGGTGGGTCTG
Source organism: Oceanisphaera sediminis (assembly GCF_039539745.1). Taxonomy (NCBI): domain Bacteria; kingdom Pseudomonadati; phylum Pseudomonadota; class Gammaproteobacteria; order Aeromonadales; family Aeromonadaceae; genus Oceanisphaera; species Oceanisphaera sediminis. The sequence continues at coordinate 129,407 of NZ_BAABDS010000014.1, read as the reverse complement.
CAGCGTATCGAAGAACCCGAAGACGATGATGAGCTGATTGACGGCGAGGGCGATGCCCCGACCGGCGAACAGGCCGACGTTGAAGTCGACGGCCAATCTGACGTTGACGGGAACGACGAACAGCAGGACCCGGACAGTGAAGCGTAAATAACGTGCATTGAGAACAAGGGGCCCCAGCGGCCCCTTTTGTTCAACTGTGATTCAATACACAAAATCACTTTGACTTGGCCGTCTGGACGTGTAAAAACGATAGGGTGGTGGTGATAACAACGGGTACCGGCGTGATGCGGCCGTGTTATCGATTATTCAGCGTATAGGTAACTCAGGGAAAATGGAGAAGATGGTTTATAACTTCAGCGCGGGTCCGGCCATGTTGCCGGTTGAGGTCATGCAGCAGGCTCAGGCCGAGTTTCGCGATTTTAACGGTCTGGGTGTGTCGGTGATGGAGCTCAGTCATCGCGGCGCCGACTATATGGCGGTTGCGGCCCAGGCCGAGCAGGATCTGCGTGACTTGATGCAGGTGCCGGACAATTACAAGGTGTTGTTTCTGCAGGGCGGTGGCCGTGGCCAGTTTGCCGCCGTGGCGCTGAACCTGATGGGCAAGAATGCCAAAGCCGATTACATCGTTACCGGCCAGTGGTCGAAATCCGCCGTGGCGGAAGCGGAAAAAGTAGGCAAGGTTCGGGTGCTGGACGGCTTTGCCGCCACCGAAAGCGGCCCGCGTGCCTTGGCCGACCAGTGGGACCTGGACCCGAACGCCGCCTACGTGCACTATTGCCCGAATGAAACGGTGGAAGGTATCGAGTATCACTTCGTGCCCAACACCGGCAATGTGCCGCTGATCGCGGACATGTCTTCTACCATTCTGTCTCGCCCCATCGATGTCAGCAAATTCGGCCTTATCTATGCCGGCGCCCAGAAAAACATCGGCCCGTCCGGTCTGGCGGTGGTAATCGTACGTGAAGACCTGCTTCAACAGGCCTGCCCGCATACTCCGGCGATCATGGACTATGCAGCCATGGCCAAGGCCGATTCCATGCTGAACACGCCGCCAACCTACGGCTGGTATCTGGCCGGTCTGGTATTCCAGTGGCTGAAGCGCCAGGGTGGCCTGGACGCCATGGGTGAGCGTAACAAGGCCAAGGCCGAGCTGCTGTACAACTATGTGGATGCTAGCGATTTCTACAGCAACAATGTAAATCTGCAGGCTCGTTCCTGGATGAATATTCCGTTCCAGCTGAAGGACGACAGCCTGAACGAGGCCTTTCTCAAGGAAGCGAAGGCCGAAGGGCTGCTGGCGCTGAAGGGCCACCGCATAGTGGGTGGTATGCGTGCCAGCCTGTACAACGCCATGCCCATCGAAGGGGTACAGGCGCTGGTGGCCTTCATGGACAAGTTCGCCAAGCAACACGGCTGAACCAATAGCAGTAGGTTGGTGATGAGCGAAGCGAATCCCAATATTACCTACCACTGTGAGTCCGCAATGCGAAGCAGCAGTGCGGTTACGCTCCGCCGACACGCTTCAAGCCCATCCATGGGGCGCTCAGCAAATGCCATCCATGGCATTTGACGGTCGGCTACGGCAATCCCCACTACTGCTTCGTGAAGCTTCGGCGCTGCCTGTTTGCCGTAGATTGGGCTGAGCGAAGCGAATCCCAAAACCTGGAAATCGGCAGGTTAGAGAAAACAGCGCTGGATGAAATGGCGGCATCAATTTGTAGCCGCCACTTCAGTTGGCGGGCCTTGCGGAGCAAGGAATTAAAAAACACATACAAGGAGTCACTGTGAGTATTGATTATCTGGCCCTGGCCAATGCCGGGGTAGAGAAGTTACACCCTTATCAGCCGGGCAAGCCGGTGGAAGAGCTGGAGCGCGAGCTCGGCATCAGCAACAGCGTCAAGCTGGCATCCAACGAAAACCCCATGGGCCTGGGCGCCAAGGCCAAAGCGGCCATCGAGCGGGTGTTGCCGGAGCTGGCGCGCTATCCGGACGCCAACGGCTTTGCTTTGAAGACCAAGCTGGCCGACAAGCTGGGGGTCAATACCGACCAGCTTATCCTGGGCAACGGCTCAAACGAGCTGATCGACCTGGTTTACCACACCTTCGTCTCGCCCGGTCAGCAGGTGGTCTTTTCCCAGTACACCTTTATTGTGTACGCCATGGCCACTCAGGCTCATGGCGCCGAAGCGGTGGTGGTGCCGGCCAAAGACTTCGGCCATGATCTGGATGCCATGGCCGCAGCCATTACCGAGCAGACCAAGCTGGTGTGCATCACCAACCCCAATAACCCCACCGGTACCTTTCTGACCAGGACCGAGCTGGAAGCCTTTCTGAGCAAGGTGCCGAAGCAGGTGCTGGTGGTACTGGACGAAGCCTATACCGAGTATGTGGCCGAGGACGAGCGGCATCCGTCCATCGACTGGCTGGCACAATACCCCAACCTTATCGTGTCGCGTACCTTCTCCAAGGCCTATGGTCTGGCGGGTCTGCGGGTGGGTTATATGGTGGCGCATCCCGAACTGATCGGTGTACTGAACCGGGTGCGCGAGCCCTTCAACTGCAACAGCCTGGCATTGGCGGCGGCAGAAGCGGCGCTGGGTGATGAGGTTTATCTGTCCGAGGCGGTCGAGTTGAACCGGCGCGAAATGGCCCGTTACGAAGCCTTCTTCGAGAAGCGTGGTCTAAGCTATGTACCGTCTCGCGCCAACTTCATTACCCTGGATCTGCAACGTGATGCGGCCCCGGTGTATGGAGCGCTGTTGCGCGAGGGGGTCATCGTCCGCCCCATTGCCGGTTATGGTCTGCCGACCTGTCTGCGCATCAGCATCGGGCTGGAGCAGGAAAACCAGCGTTGTATGGACGCGCTGGCCAAGGTGCTGGGTTGAGAACAGGCCGGCGCAAGCCGGCCTTTTGTTTACTTGCCCTGATGCATCAGCCCTGTTAACGTTTAGGGTATGTTGACCTTTCTCGATGATTTTTGCAGCAGCTTGTGGGGCCTTGATACAAGGCAGCGCTTATGCCGTGTAGTCACGCTACATAAATAAGCGATAACGCAGTAGCAAGGCCCCACAAGCGCTGCCCTGCGGGTTCGGCTAAACGCGTTTTTCTCTTTGTTGAGAGGACTTTGCTTAGAATGACTAGGCTACATCCCTCTCGCCGCGATAAAAACGCGTTTAACTCGAACAAAATTTCACCGCGAAAGGTCAACAGACCCTAGTCAGCCCCAGTTTTTGTTTATCCCGTATCTCCAGGAATCATATGGAAAGCCTTAAATTATCTCCTATTGCCCGGGTGGAGGGCAGCGTCAATCTGCCCGGTTCCAAATCCGTCTCCAACCGGGCGCTGCTGCTGGCGGCTCAGGCTCAGGGCACGACTCGCCTGACCAACTTGCTCGACAGTGACGATATTCGTTACATGCTGGATGCGCTCAAGACGCTGGGCGTGCAGTATGAGCTGTCGGAAGACAAAACCGAGTGTGTGGTACACGGCCTGGGTCGCGCCTTCAGTGCCGGTGAGCCGGTGTCATTGTTTCTGGGTAATGCCGGCACCGCCATGCGACCGCTGTGCGCCGCGCTCTGTCTGGGCACCGGTGAATTTACCCTCACCGGCGAGCCACGCATGTGGGAACGGCCCATCGGCCATCTGGTAGAAGCGCTGCGAGAAGCCGGCGCCGATATCAGCTATCTCAAGAATGACGGCTATCCGCCGGTGTTTATCAACGGCAAGGGAATGTGGGGCGGTGACGTTCATATCGACGGCTCGGTATCCAGTCAGTTTCTGACCGCGTTTTTGATGGCGGCACCCATGGCATCCGGGGATACCCGTATCCATATCAAGGGTGAGCTGGTGTCAAAGCCGTACATCGATATTACCCTGCATATCATGCGTCAGTTCGGCGTAGAGCTGGAGCACGACAACTACCAGACGTTTTACATCAAGGGCAATCAGACCTATATCGCGCCGGGTGACTTTCTGGTGGAAGGGGATGCGTCATCCGCCTCCTACTTTCTGGCCGCCGGTGCCATCAAGGGCAAGGTGCGGGTAACCGGTATTGGTCGCGACAGCATTCAGGGCGATATTCGTTTTGCCGATGTACTGGAAGCCATGGGTGCCAACATCACCTGGGGTGATGACTTTATCGAAGCCGAGCATGTGGCGCCGTTGCAGGCGGTGGACATGGACATGAACCATATTCCCGATGCGGCCATGACCATCGCCACCACGGCATTGTTTGCCGAAGGCACCACCCGCATTCGCAATATCTATAACTGGCGGGTGAAGGAAACCGACCGGCTGTATGCCATGGCGACCGAGCTGGCCAAGCTGGGTGTCGAGGTAGAAGAGGGTGAAGACTACCTGGTGATCATTCCGACAGCCAAACTGCAGGAAGCGGAGATTGCCACCTACAACGATCATCGTATTGCCATGTGTTTCTCGCTGGTAGCCCTGAGTGATACCCCGGTGGTGATCCTGGATCCCAAGTGTACCTCCAAGACTTTTCCCGATTACTTCGACAAGCTGGCCAGTATCAGCCTGAGCGACTAACATCAGAAAGGCCCGCCGAGTGCGGGCCTTTTATTTTTCAGTGATGCTTCATGTTTTCTAGGGTTTCCCGAGCCTTGATGTCGGCGGCGTCCAGCTCGGCGAGCACCCTCTCTATGTCTTCCTGCTGCTGGCGCAGGCTGGCACGTTTTTCGGCGATCATGGCCACCATGGAATGAAGCTGGGGACGAGAACGGTGATCGGCATCATAGAGTTCAAACAGTTCCCGCATCTCGGCCAGGCTGAAACCCAGTCGTTTACCACGAATGGTCAGCGCCAGTCTGAACCGGTCTTTATGGCTGTAGATACGGGTGTTGCCTCTGCGCCTGGGTGTCAGCAGTCCCAGCTCTTCATAATGGCGCAGGGTACGGGGAGTGATGTCGAACTCATCGGCCAATTCAGAAATACTGTAGGTCACTTCCTTATTGGGCATGACGACGACTCCTTGCTTTACAATGAACGGGATACAACAGAGAAGCAGACCTTACACGCATATGCGGGGGCTGTGAAGCCTGACTTTTGACTGATGGCGGAGATTACGCCAAGATGGTTTTTTGGGGTAACAGTGGAGGCGATGTGTTTATTTTCAAGGTGCAGGATCTAGAGGGCGGTCAGGCTGAAATTCGTATTCAGGCGCTTGACTGGAGTGAGCAGGGCGCTGTCGATTTTAGCTGCAACAGCGATCAACTGGCGGTGTTGCTGTTGTCGGGCTGTCGCTCCGGCAAGGGCTTTTTCGAGCTGTTGGCGGGAACCAAGCCGATGTATGTAGAGCAGTGGCTGGAATACCTGCAAGAAGAAGGGAGCCTTAGCCAGGTGGAGCTGAGCATTCACAGCCCGCTCGAACCCGGCTATGCCGAACTGTGCGGGCTGGACTCGGAACAGGTCAAAACGCTGCTGGATCTGGTTTATCAGGTGGGGGGGTTCAATCGCCTGCAGATCATGCGTTATCTTAAACATCGACACAGCCCGGCGACCATGTCGACACGCTACAACCCGGACGAGCTCAAGCGTTACCGTCACCTGGGAGAGCTTATCAACCAACTGATCCGCTTTAAATCGCCAGCCCCTTGAAGGTGTCGAAGTCTCCGGGTCTCGCCACCAGATAGCCCTGGATACCATCGATATGCATGGACTCCAGCAACTGTTTCTGCTCACCGGTTTCTACGCCTTCGGCAATCACATGGCAGCCCATGCGCTGTGACAGATCGACGATCATGCGCACAAATTGCTGGCTGGTGCTGTCTGCTTCCAGTTGCCTTACCAGCTGACCGTCCAGCTTGATATAGTCGGGCTTTATCTCTCGCAACAGTTGAAAAGAGCCGTAACCCTGGCCGAAGCGGCTGACCGCCGAGCGGGCACCACAACGACGAATCATGTCCAGCAGTCGCTTGCCGGTTACTCGCTGGTGTTGCAGTACCTGTTCATCCAGTTCAAACACCAGGCTGGCGCTCATTTCCTTGTCGCGCAGCAATACCCGTTCCAGCCAGATTAAAAAAGAATTCTGCTGCAGGCTGGCGGGTGTCAGGTTGATGGCCCAGCGCTGCCTGGGCAGTGCCTTGTGCTCTATCTGTTGCAGAATCATGTCGATGATCTTCTGTTCGAACAGCATCGACATGTTCAACCGCTGCAGCATGGCAAACACGGTGGTGGCCGGGTAGGTGCCCCCCTGATCATTAGGAAAACGGGTGAAAATTTCGTTATAGCCGGGCATGGCCTGTTTGCGAATTTGGGCGGGTTGTACCTGCAACAGAATCTTGTCTTCGTTGAGCATGTTCTGCAGCAGCTGACGCCATTCGCTTTCTCCCATTTCTTCATCACTGTTGTGTTTGAGTACCACACTCCAGCTATTGGGCTCTCGACCCTGAGACTGGGCCAGTGCCAGATCGGCTCTGATCAATACCTGCTCCGAGGGTTGCCCCGGCAGCAGTTGAGTGAAGCCGAGATAGGCGGCACAATCCAGTTCGTGTACATGCTGATAATGATACAGTTCCTGGTTCAATAGTGTGCCGAGGCGTTCCGCCAGCGGTTCGCATTGCCCTTTGGCCAACACCGCAATATCGGTACCACTGATACGATAGCCCCTGGCGCCCAGCTCGGGCAGAATGGCTTTACGCACCAGTTTGACGATGTCCTGCAGATATTGATCACCCGCCTGAAATCCGCGTTGAACATTAATACTCTGCAAGGCGCTGGCACGCACTATCATCAGGGTCGCGGTAGCCAGCTTGTTTTCATCGTTAAGCATCAGATCGAGATCACGACGAAAGGCAAAGCGGTTGCCAAGATTGGTCAGGCTGTCCTGATAGCTTTGTTGTTGTGCCACACCCAGTTGCTGTTGCAGATCTTCCAGCTGATGACGGTAACTCTGGTGCAGGCTGATGATTCCCTGTTCGACCGGGTCGTTACCACCGAGATGGCCCAGGTCGGGATCGAGCAGCAGAGACGTGAAATAGTGTTTTCTGGTTTCCTCATCTTTACGTCTGCGTCGGTGCAGAGCGGCAAAAATAAGCAGGTTGACCAGCGTCAGGGGGATGGACAACTGTAGCCACTGGGTGGTGGCCGGCTTGGTATCGAGTCGATAAAACACCCGGGTATCGCCGACGATTTCCTGATGAGGGGTTGATATCTGGCCAAACCACCATGCAGAGTGACTGGCCGGTAGCGGTTGCTCTATGGACAACTCGGCGAGGCCGGGTAGCAGGGCAGCCGATAGCTCCGTGGTGGTAACCTGTGTCAGGCGATCATGAGTCTGTTGTTCTTGAAGCTGAAGAGCATGGTAGCTGGCCCACCAGGGCAGCAAAATACTCAGCAAGATAATAATAGAGCCTGACAGTAGCAGAGCCTGACCAAAGGGACGAGTTTCCCGCATAGTCATTATCCTTATGAAAACGGGGCATCAGGGTAGATAGGGAACAGCTTGAAGAGCAATTGCTCAGGGGAGTATCATGAGCGAGCAGCATTGAAATGACAAGGAAAATGGCTCCCCCTGCTGGACTCGAACCAGCGACATACGGATTAACAGTCCGGCGTTCTACCAACTGAACTAAGGGGGAACAACTTTTTTAACGCTTTAACCTGAAATTGGCTCCCCCTGCTGGACTCGAACCAGCGACATACGGATTAACAGTCCGGCGTTCTACCAACTGAACTAAGGGGGAACAACTTTTTTAACGCTTTAACCTGAAATCTGGCTCCCCCTGCTGGACTCGAACCAGCGACATACGGATTAACAGTCCGGCGTTCTACCAACTGAACTAAGGGGGAACAATTTTTAACACTTTAACCTGAAATCTGGCTCCCCCTGCTGGACTCGAACCAGCGACATACGGATTAACAGTCCGGCGTTCTACCAACTGAACTAAGGGGGAAGAGGCATTGCTTGAATGCGAGGCGCATGTTAAAGGCTGCTCTGGTAGCTGTCAACACTCAAAAACACTTTGTCAGTGAAATCAGTTTGTTTGCTGCAAGAGTGCGCAAAAGTGGGCTAAATCTGCACCGTTGAACGTATAAAAGGCGGTTTTTGCGTTATTTGGCGGCTAGCTTGCCTTTATCGTCACCCTCGCGAAGGCGGGGGCCAGAGCCTTTGCTGGCGATCTGCAGTCTGATGGTTCTGCGCCACACGTCATGGATTTCCGCCTTCGCGGGAATGACGAGAAAAGAGGTGCGGGAATGACGACAGAACCACACAAGTTATGCGGGGTTACTTAGCAGGTCATCAAGTTGCTGTGCAGATATGGTCGTGATGAGCCGGACGTTTCAAAGCACCACGCCGGGTTATCACAACAGAACGGTTTTCACGTCCGCGTCGGTTGCTGATGAAGAATGAGGTTGATTGGCGAACCCAAGTCAATAATCTGCGTGGTCGAGTCGGCAAACAGATTTTGAGTAATTGCACTATTCTAATGTCAGCAATGTTGCTGTTACAACGCCTGCGATGGATACGTCTCAGACGGTGCAGGAAAGAGAAATATTTATTTTAGTTATCCGTGAAACAGTGGCTCTCGCCATGTATATATCATGGTGATATAAAGGTATATACATACTAATGATGTAATTCGACGCCAAGTCTGAGTAGCTTTTTTGTCTTTCCTTTAGTTCTTTGTGGTTTTTTATATCGGCTTTGCATCGACTTTCAGTATCTAAGTTTTTTTTGACGATCCAATAAAAAATAGTATCAAGTTAATTTATTTGTCACAGAAACAGGCTTATAGTAGATGCGTGATTAAGGTGCAGACTTGACTATAAAGTCTATTTTTAAAGTGCATTTGTTCAATTAGAATGAACGCCGCGCCTTCGATTTTTAAGTACCAGTATGATGCTGATCTTTAATAGCAGAGAAACAAAGGAGTGCTTTGATGTCGGATAAGAAAATTGTACTGGTTACCGGCGCCGCTGGCGGAATTGGTACAGAAGTGTGTCGCCTGTTTTTGAATAATGGATACAAAGTGGTGGCGACACACCGTCCGGGTAAAGAAGAGCAGGCCAATCAATGGCTGCAGGAAGAAAAACTGAACGGTAACGATATTCAATTGCTGGCGCTCGATGTCAGTGACCACAAGGCAGTCAGCGAAGTGCTGGCCGAAACCCTTCGTGATCTGGGACGCCTGGACGTACTGGTTAATAACGCCGGTATTACCCGTGATTCCACCTTCAAGAAAATGTCATGGGATCAGTGGCAGCAGGTGATGGAAACCAACCTTAATAGCCTGTTCAGCGTAACACAGCCCATCTTTAATTTGATGTGCGAGCAGGGCAACGGTCGCATTATTAATATTTCTTCGGTCAATGGACTGAAAGGCCAGTATGGCCAGGTAAACTATTCTGCCGCCAAAGCGGGCATGATTGGTTTTACCAAGGCGCTGGCTGCAGAAGGTGCCCGCTTCGGCGTTTGCGTCAATGCGGTCGCTCCCGGTTATACCGCCACGCCGATGGTTACGGCTATTCGTGAAGACGTACTGGACTCCATTAAAGCCACTATTCCCATGAAACGACTGGCAACCACAGAAGAAGTGGCCGGTGCGGTATTGTATCTGGCCGGTGAGCACGGTGGTTACGTAACGGGTGAAACGCTGTCGGTCAACGGCGGCCTTTACATGCAATAACAGTAAGTCCCAACAATTTGTCATTTATAGTGAGAATTTAATTTATGTCTGAATCTGTATACATTGTTGCGGCAAAACGCACACCTATTGGTAGTTTCTGTGGTGCACTGAAAACGATTCCTGCGGCCGAGCTGGCCGGTATTGCCATTAAAGGCGCGCTGGCCCAGGCCGGACTGGCGGCCGAGCATGTTAATGAAGTCATCGTCGGCAACGTGATCAGTGCCGGCCAAGGCATGGGGATTGGTCGCCAGGCCGCCCTTGCCGGCGGTATTCCGGTTGGTGTTCCTGCCTATAGCCTGAACATGGTGTGTGGCAGTGGCATGAAGACATTGATGGATGCCTGCGCCCATATCAAGGCGGGTGATGCCGAGGTAGTGGTGGCCGCCGGTTGTGAAAACATGTCGCAAATTCCTTTCGTGGCGAAAGGCGATCTGCGCAATGGTCACAAAATGGGTGACATGGCCCTGAGTGATTTGCTGATTAACGACGGTCTCACCGACGTATTCAATAAATACCACATGGGCGTAACCGCCGAAAATGTGGTTGCGCAGGAAAATATCAGCCGCGAAGAGCAGGATGCACTGGCCGTTGCCAGCCAGGCGAAAGCGGTTGCTGCCATTGAAGCGGGTCACTTCAAGGCCGAAATCGTGCCGGTAGAAGTGAAAGGCCGCAAAGAAACCGTGACTGTCGATACCGACGAGTATCCCAAGGCCGGTACCACCACCGAGACCCTGGCGCGTTTGCGGCCCGCGTTCAAGCGTGATGGTGGCTCCGTGACTGCCGGTAATGCTTCCGGTATCAACGATGGCGGCAGCGCCATTATTGTGGCCAGCAAGGCGGCGGTAGAGAAATATGGTCTGACGCCGTTGGCGGAAGTGGTCAGCTATGGTCAGGGTGGCGTTAACCCCGAAATCATGGGCCTGGGCCCGGTGCCGGCCATTGAGCAGGCACTGACGCGTGCCGGTCTTACCTTGGCACAAATGGAACGCCTGGAGCTGAACGAGGCTTTTGCCGGTCAGGCGCTGGGTGTGGTCAGACAACTGTCTGGCCAGCATGACGTGGCCGAGCAGGCGCTGCTGGAAAAAACCAACCCCAATGGGGGAGCCATTGCCCTGGGTCATCCGCTGGGTGCCTCCGGAAACCGTATTCTGGTGACCTTGCTCTATGAACTGCAGCGCAGCAACAGCGAGCTTGGTCTGGCATCACTGTGTGTCGGTGGTGGTATGGGTACCGCCGTGGTGCTGAAGCGCGTCTAACGGACGCCGTTACTGGCCTCTTTTATCAAGGAACACACTATGTACACGAATATTTTCCAGAACTTGAACGAGCAGACCGAAAAGACCTTTGGCCCTGTGCTGAAATTCAATCAGCTGGTCGCTAATAACTTTACCGCCCTGACCAATTTGCAGCTTGACGCTGCACGTCAGTATGCCGATATTGGTCTGGCTCAGCTTCAGTCCGGTAGTCAGGTCAAAGATGTACAGACTCTGTTGAGCAGCGGCTCCAAGCAGCTGGAAACCATGACTCGCATCAGTCAGCAGATGATGGAAGACGGCAAAAAGCTGGCCGAGCTGACCCAGGAATTCAAATCGGGTCTGGAAGCACTGGCGGCAGACGCACAGAAAAAATAATGTCTGTTAAGGGTTATCCCTTCAGCTGATACATATTGCAGGGAAGGGGCTTGACGGCTCCTTCCCGTTGTCGTTGCTGTTGGGTAGGTGCAATCTCTATCAGGGAAAGGCAATGCAACAAAATACGTTTAGCGGTAATGATCCCATCGGCCAGTTTTTTAACTGGAATGAAACCATGTGGTCAGAAATGCAAAAAGCCAAACTGGGTGATAATCCGGTCAGTCAGGCATTATCCCAGGTCAATTCCGATGATTTACAGGTTTTTTACCAGGCGGTGTCAACCAATCCCATGCGGCTGCTCGATATGCAGATGCAATGGTGGCAAGGTCAGCTGGCTATCTGTCAAAACAGCATGATTAGAAGCATGGATAACAGCACCGAAAGTCTGGTGGCCGATCCGCCCGGAGATCGACGCTTCAAGCATCAGTCCTGGAAAGATGATCCTCACTTCGATTTTATGCGCCAGTCCTACCTGCACTTTGCCAAGTCACTGACCGAGATGCTGGATGTGGTAGAAGGCGTGCCGGAGCCGGTTCGCCAGCGGCTGAGCTTTACCTTTCGTCAGACCATCAATGCGCTTGCACCAACCAACTTCATCTGGAGTAATCCGGAGCTGTTACAGCGCACCCTGGAAGAAAAAGGCGCCAACCTGGTCAAGGGCATAGAGTTGTTTCAGGAAGACATGGCCGCCAGTGCCGATCTGCTGAAAATCCGCATGACTCGCCAGGGCGCCTTTACTCTGGGACAGGATCTGGCCACCACGCCAGGTGAGGTGGTATTCAGAAACGATATTTTCGAATTGATTCAGTACGGTGCCAATACCGATACCGTGCATCAGACCCCTTTGCTGATTATCCCGCCGTTTATCAACAAGTTTTATATTCTGGATCTGAAAGAACAGAATTCGCTGGTTGGCTGGCTACGTGATCAGGGACACACCGTCTTCATCATGTCCTGGCGCAACCCGGGCAAAGAACAGGCCAGCATCGGTTTTGCGGATCTGATCCATTCCGGCACCATGGAAGCGATTCGTGTCATCGAGCAAATCACCGCCGAGAAAGAAGTCAACGCCATTGGGTATTGTATCGGTGGCACCTTGCTGGCCTCTACCATGGCCCTGTATGCGGCCCGCCGCATGAAGCCACGCGTGAAGAGTGCCACTTTTCTGACCACCTTGCTGGACTTTACCCAGCCCGGTGAAGTCGGGGTCTTCATCAACGATCCGGTGATCAGCGCCATCGAACAGATGAGTGAGACCCAGGGCTTCTTCGATGGTCGGCAGATGGCGGTCACTTTCAGTCTGTTGCGGGAAAACAGCCTGTACTGGAACTACTACATCGATAATTATCTCAAGGGACAAGAACCTTCGGATTTCGATATCCTGTACTGGAACAGCGACAGCACCAACCTGAGCGCCGCCTGTGCCCGCTTTTTACTGCGCGAGCTGTATCTCAATAATCGCCTGAGTCAGCCGGGCGAGGTCAAGGTGGGTAACTTTGGTATCGATCTGGGCAAGGTCAAGACGCCGAGTTACTTCCTGTCGACCAAGGAAGATCATATCGCCCTGTGGGACTCGACCTTCAAGGGCTCAGGCTTGCTTGGCGGGGATACCACGCTGGTACTGGGAGAGTCCGGCCATGTGGCCGGGGTAGTCAATCCGCCGAGTAAAAACAAGTACGGCTATTGGCTGACGGATGCGGCGTTCGATACGCCGGAGCAGTGGCTGGCGTCGGCCAGGCGCGAGGCGGGTTCCTGGTGGACCCACTGGCAACAATGGGTCACACCCCATCTGGGTGATTCGTCGGTGCCGGCTCGTGCGGTTGGCTCAGAGGAATGTCCGGGCCTGATGCCGGCCCCGGGCCGCTATGTACAGCAGACGCTACCGGTTGAAGACTAAGCGGATATCGCGTCTGTAAGCGGTGTGATGAAACATCATCTTCAATAATGCAGTGAAGGGATGGGCGTAAGCCCATCCCTTTTTACATTCAACTGGCGGTCATTCCAGCAGCATTCGGTTTTTTGGTTGGCAAAACCGGTTATTCCCGCTCTGGCTATTGAGCAGCGGGCGGAGATCATGGATCATGGACGTTTGATTATGTCATTCCCACGTTCGAGGTGCATGAATGAGTCAGGCGGACCATCGTCCCAGCAATTTTATTCGTCAAATCATTGATGAAGACTTAGCCAGCGGCAAACATCAGTCGGTGCAGACCCGCTTTCCACCCGAGCCGAATGGATATCTGCATATTGGCCATGCCAAATCCATCTGTCTGAATTTCGGTATCGCACAGGACTATCACGGCCAGTGTAATCTGCGCTTCGATGATACCAACCCGGAAAAAGAGAGTGTCGAATACGTCGAGTCGATCCAGCGCGATGTACAGTGGTTAGGCTTTGACTGGAGTGGCGATATTCGTTATTCCTCCAACTATTTCGACCAGCTGTATGGCTATGCCGTCGAGTTGATCGAGAAAGGGCTGGCCTATGTCGACGAGTTGACCCCCGAGCAGATTCGTGAGTATCGCGGTACCCTGACCTCACCGGGTCGCAGCAGCCCTTACCGGGAGCGGTCGGTTGAGGAAAACCTGAGCCTGTTTACCCGCATGCGCAAGGGTGAATTTGCGGAAGGCACCGCCTGTCTGCGGGCTAAAATCGACATGGCATCGCCCTTTATGGTGCTGCGTGATCCCGTGTTGTACCGGGTGCGTTTTGCCCACCATCACCAGACCGGTGACAAGTGGTGCATCTACCCCATGTATGACTTTACCCACTGTATTTCGGACGCCATCGAAGGCATCAGCCATTCGCTGTGTACTCTGGAGTTCCAGGATAACCGTCGCCTGTACGACTGGGTGCTGGACAACATCAGTATCGAGTGTCATCCGCGGCAGTACGAGTTCTCTCGACTCAACCTGGAATACACAGTGATGTCGAAGCGCAAGCTCAATCAGCTGGTGACCGACGGACATGTTGAAGGCTGGGATGATCCGCGTATGCCGACCATCTCCGGTTTGCGTCGCCGCGGTTATACCCCGGCGTCCATTCGCGAGTTTTGCCTGCGTATCGGTGTCACCAAGCAGGACAACACCGTAGAAATGGGCATGCTGGAAGCCTGTATTCGGGACGATTTGAACGAGAATGCACCACGGGCCATGGCGGTCTTGCGTCCGGTGCGGCTGGTGATCGAGAACCTGGCCGAGGAGCACGAAGAAACGCTGAATGCTCCCAACCACCCCAACAAGCCGGAAATGGGGCTGCGCGAGCTGCCTTTTACCCGCGAAATCTTCATTGATGAAGCGGACTTCCGTGAAGAGGCCAACAAGAAATACAAGCGGCTGGTACTGGGCAAGGAAGTACGGTTGCGCAACGCCTATGTGATCAAGGCCGAGCGGGTAGAAAAAGATGCCGATGGCAACATCACCACCATTTTCTGCAGCTACGATCCCGACACCCTGGGCAAGGACCCGGCCGATGGCCGCAAGGTCAAGGGCGTGATCCACTGGGTATCTGCCCGGCACGGGGTGCCGGCCGAGGTGCGTCTGTATGACCGGTTATTCAATGTGCCCAACCCGGGTGCCGCCGAGTCGTTTGAAGCGGCGTTGAATCCGGGATCGTTGCAGGTGCTGAGCGGCGCCGTGGTTGAGCCGTCATTGTGCAAGGCCGACCCCGAACATGCGTTTCAGTTCGAGCGTGAAGGCTACTTCTGCCGGGACAGCAAGGCAGAAGGCATGGTGTTCAACCTGACGGTGGCACTGCGCGATTCCTGGGGCAAGGAAGAGGGCTGAACACCCTCATTCAAGCCATAAAAAAAGCCGCAGTCGACTGCGGCTTTTTTAATGCTGATGGTTGACGATCAATGGTGTTCGTCATTATGGCTGCACTCATCGTTCAGGCAGTGCCCATACAGATACAGGCTATGATTGGTCAGCTTGATATTATATTGGGCGGCAATATCACGCTGGCGCTGCTCTATGGTTTCGTCGTGGAACTCGATGACCTTGCCACAGTCGAGGCATACCAGGTGATCATGATGTTCCTGGGTGGCCAGTTCAAATACCGATTTTCCGCCTTCAAAATGGTGGCGAGCGACAATACCGGCGTCATCGAACTGATTCAGCACGCGATAAACGGTAGCCAAGCCAATCTCTTCACCCTGATCAATCAGTAGCTTGTAAAGATCCTCCGCACTAACGTGCTGGGTTTCGGGTTGCTGCAGTAACTCAAGAATCTTGACGCGGGGGAGCGTGACTTTGAGGCCTGCTTTCTTCAGCGCTTGATTGTTGTCAGCCATAAGAATAATGTTTCGCATTTCGTTTGGTTATTGCTTTCATTGTGCTTGTTCCCGACGCTAAAGGCAACCGCAATCTGGCTTTGTCACAGATCCACAAGCTCTGGCGAGAGGCCTGCCCATTGCTGCTTATCTTTGTTAATATCAGGTACAGTTACACTGGTCTGATGAGATAAATGAAGCTGATATTTTCCCGCCCTCGGTTACTGAAAACACTCTTGAACTGCTGGCCGCCTTTTTGGGGAGCCGGTATCCGTATTGAACAGCTCAGTCATGATTACAGCTACTGCCGGGTGGGGCTGGTACTGCGCTGGTGGAATAAAAATGCCAATGGTACCCAGTATGGTGGCAGCCTGTTTTCGATGACGGATCCGCTCTACTCGATGTTGCTGATGGCGTTGTTGGGGCCGGATTATCTGGTGTGGGACCGGGCCGGCAGCGTGACGTTTCTCAAGCCGGGCAGGGGACGAGTTTATGCGGATATTCATTTGAGTCGAGAGCGGCTGGATGAGATACTGCGGGCGACGGAGGGCGGCGAAAAATATTTTCCTCGTTTTCGCATCAACATCGTGGACGAGCGGGGAAATCTGGTCGCCGAAGTTGAGCGCACGCTCTACGTGCGTAAAAAACAAACAAATAAATGATATATCAGGGTGTTAAGCAAAATTTCCTACTGTCATGATTTATAAAATAATTTGCGATAAGCAGGGAACTTCGTCCATACTTAGCTTGCCTAAGTGGTCTTTTGACTCCCATACAAACAAGGAGCAAGTAATGCGTAATAAAATGATGTTGGTTGGTGGTGTTGTAGGTACTCTGCTGCTGGCAGGTTGTAGCTCTACTGATGCTCTGGAAACCAAAATGGACAGCCTGGCCCAGGACGTACAAGCCGTTCAGCAAGGCCAGCAAATGAACTCTGCCAAGATCGATCGTCTGGCTGCCGACGTTGCCGAAGCCCGCGCTTCTGCCGACCGCGCCAACTCTCGTCTGGATCAGATGGGCCGTTACACCAAGTAATTTGGTACGACGGAAAAAAGCCTGGCTCATGCCAGGCTTTTTTATGTCTGCTATCCGGAGGTGGGCGTTAAGGTAATTGCCCCACCAGCTGCGGCATGCCTTGCTGGCTCTGGATGACCTGTTCGATCAGTTGACGGTCGGCGCCCTGCTCCAGCAGGGGTGCGAGCTGGGTCATATCCAGGGGGCGGTCATCGGCCAGTCCTTCGGGGGTCAGGGGCTCGTGGGCTTCAACAAAGGTCTGGCCGTATTGATCGGTACTGACCTTGAGTGCCTGATTGACGATCTGCACCTGAGTGCCGCTATCAACCTGGGCAAACAGCCATTCCACATGCTCGGGGTACATGCGAATACAGCCGGCGCTGGCACGCAGGCCCACATCCAGCGGGTCATTGGTACCGTGGATCAGGTACTCACCACGGCCATAAGCCAGACGCATGGCATACTCACCCAATGGATTATCGGGTCCGGCCGGAACCACTGCCGGCAGTGGCAGGCCTTTTGCCTCATACTCGCGCCGGGTGGTGGCGGTGGGCGTCCAGGTCGGATTCTTGCGCATCTGGCTGATACGGGTAATCATCTCGGGGGTGGCCCGACCGACCCGGCCGATACCGATGGGAAACACATAGACTTCACCACCCTGCTCCGGGTAATAGTACAGTCTCAGCTCGGCGAGATTGATGACGATACCTGTCGTTTCCGCCCGGGGTAGTAACAGTTGATTGGGAATCACCACCTGTTGCCCCGGTTTCAGCAAAAACAGGTCCTGATCCGGGTTGGCCGCCAGCATCAATATCGGGCTGACACCGTAGTAGCGAGCCAGGCTGGCCAGGGTGTCACCGTCCTGAGCGGTGTGCAGCAGTATCTGCCCCACCGGTTGGCCTCGATCCTCCGGCAGGGGGAGTGGGTTGATGTTGGCCCGGGCCAGTGCCGCGGGCAGCAAGAGTATCAACAGTAAAACACCTAATCTTTTCATCTGTGTTCTCGTGGGAATGTTGGAGTGATTGAATGACCATGATCGTATCATGGGCACAAAAAAGGGACGCGCCCATCGCGTCCCTTAGTAGACCTTAAAGTGCGGCTTACGCTTCCAGCTCTTTTAAGCACATTTCTTCATATACCTGTTTACACCAGTCTTTAACCCGGCTTTGCGTCAGCTCGGGTTGACGATCCTCATCGATCCCCAGACCGATGAAATGAGCATCATCTACCAGGGCGCGTGAGGCTTCAAAGTCGTAGCCTTCGGTCGGCCAGTGACCCACGATAATGGCACCCTTGGGTTCGATGATTTCACGCAGGGTGCCCATGGCATCGAGGAAGTATTCGGCGTAGTCTTCCTGATCGCCACAGCCGAACAGTGCGACCAGCTTGTCGTTGAAGTCGATGTTCTCCAGCTCGGGAAAGAAGTCGTCCCAGTCAGCCTGAGATTCGCCGTAGTACCAGGTAGGGATACCCAGTAGCAGCAAGTCGAAACCGGCGATGTCCTCTTTGGTGCTCTTGGCAATGTCATGCACCTCTATCAGATGCTTGCCCAGCTCTTTCTGGATCATCTTGGCCACGGCTTCGGTGTTGCCGGTGTCACTTCCAAAAAACAGACCTACACTTGCCATAATAATGCTGTACCTGTCGAAAATGTGGGTGGTCAGGCCGCCCGGCCTAATTGCCGTCCTGCTGCTCAAGTTGTTGCAACAGCAAAGCCTGGATCAATTCGGCCCGGCTGAGCTGCTGCTCGGCGGCCAGTAAGTTCAATCTACTCAACAATTGTTCGTCTACTTTCAGCTCTATGCGACGAAGACCACGTTCGCGATCACGCTTGAGCTGATTGCGCTTGTTGAGTTTGAGTTGGGCTTCCCGGGGCAGGGGATTGGTCTTGGGCCTGCCGCGCCGGCGTTCGTCGGCGAACAAATCCAGCGTGGTTCTGTCAGTATCTTGCTTGGCCATGAATTAACCGACACCGCCTCCTTCCCAGACGGCCTCGATAATGCCCTTGGCCACAAAGCCGGCACAGCCCAGAAACAGAACTGCCCAGACGATGTAACGGCCAAATTTGGGCACATTGCCTCGTTTGAGTACATCCTGAATAGCCAGTCCGATCAACAGAAATATCGCCACGAAAAACAGCTTGAGACCGAGGGTTTCCAGTAGCTCGATTTGTTCCAATGACATCTTGTTGTCCGACCCTGTAAATTGAGCGCCACTATATCATAAAGGATTTGAGCCTGTTAACTGGCCTCGGCCAGGAAATCCAGCACCAGGCGATTGAACAGCTGGGGCTTTTCCGCGTGCAGCCAGTGGCCGGCTCCCGGAATCACCCGGGCCCTGGCCCGGGGAAACTGCTGCACGACCTGTGACTGGTGTTCGGGCAGCAGATAGTCGGACTCGCTTCCCTTGATAAACAGCACCGGCCCCGAATAAGGCTGCTCGACCCCGGGCCAGTCCATGATATTGCGATAATGGCTGAACAATACCGGCACGTTGAAGCGCCAGGGGTCGACACTGTTGGTGACAAAGGATTTCAACAAAAACTGACGAACCCCGGCGATCTGCACATGCCGGCTCAACACCTCGTCGGCGGCTTTTCGGTCACGGCAACCGGCTTCGGTCACGGCCTGCAACCCCTTGAATACCTCGTCATGGCGGGCCTGGGTATAGGTCACCGGCGCCATGTCGGCCACCACCAGTCCGCCAATGGTGTCCGGGGCCAGCCCGGCGGCCATCATGGCAATCTTGCCGCCCATGGAATGCCCAACCAGTACGGGGCGCTCGAGTTGCAGTTGCTCGCTCAGGTGCAGAATGTCTTCGGCCATGTCGCGATAGTTCATGTGCTCGCTACGCGGTGACAAACCGTGATTTCGGACATCCACGGCGATCACGTCGAAATGCTCGGACAGTGACTTGCTGAGTCCGTTCAGGTTATCCAGGCTGCCGAACAGACCGTGGATGACGATCACCGGTCGACCTTGCCCCTGGCGGCGAAAATTCAGTTGCATGTGTATTTCCAAACGAGGAATCGAGGGCAATATTGTTGCCTGCCAATGCGGGCGGTGCAACCTGCTTGGGCCTGTGGTCCGCTCCATGTATAATCAGGCTCCGTCATTGGGAGTGGACATGCCAGAAAACATGATGAAAACCATAGAGGTAGATGAAGATCTTTATCGTTATATTGCCAGCAACACCCGGCATATCGGTGAAAGTGCCTCGGATATTCTACGGCGCCTGCTGAAACTGGAACCGATAGCGGCGACCGATGAGCCGTTACCGGCTACGCCGCCGACACCCGCAGCCCAGCCGGGGCGGGGGGTGGTACAGATGCTTGAGGGAGACGAGCTGGCGGAACAGGAATCCGCTATCGATCGTTTCATGCATATTCTGTCGGTGCTGTACCGCGAAAATCCGTCAGCCTTCTCGCAGGCCAGCGACATCAAGGGCCGCAAGCGCATTTATTTTGCCGACGACGAAGCGGCGCTGCTTGCCTGCGGTAATACCACCAAGCCGAAAGCGATTGAAGGCAGCCCTTACTGGGTGATTACCAACACCAATACCGGTCGAAAGCGCAATATAGTGGCGCAGCTGATGGCGGCCATGGGCTATCCGCACGGGTTGATCGAACGGGTGTGTCAAAGCATCTGATAAATTATTAAGGACGTATTTGATGAGTACAGACCCGAGAGCCGGAATGCCGGCCAATGCCGCCGATTTGGTTAATGTTCCGCGGCTGATGGCAGCGTATTACCAGCTGCGGCCCGACGTGACCAAGGTTGGGCAAAAGGTGGCGTTCGGCACCTCCGGACATCGGGGCTGCGCCCTGGATCTCGGCTTTAACGAGCGGCATATTCATGCCATCTGCCAGGCCATCGCCGAATATCGCCGGCAACAGGGACTGACCGGTCCACTGTTTCTGGGCATGGATACCCATGCGTTGTCGGAAGCGGCCTGGGGATCGGCACTTGAAGTACTGACGGCCAATGGGATAGAGGTCAGAATTCAGCCGGAGCGAGGCTATACGCCGACGCCGGTAATATCTCATGCCATTCTTAATCACAACAAAGCCCATCCCGATACGCTCGCGGACGGCATCGTGATCACGCCTTCGCATAATCCTCCTCGCGATGGGGGCATCAAATACAATGGTGCCGACGGTGGCCCGGCGTCAAGCGAAGCCACCGGCTGGATTCAGGACAGAGCCAACGCGCTGATTGCCGCCGATGATAACGGTATTCTTACCCAGCCTCTGACAACGGCATTGACTCAGGCGGTGCCCTTCGATTACATCAATCATTATGTTGCGGAGCTGGGCGAAGTTGTCAACATGGCCGCCATTCGTGACGCCGGCATTCGCATCGGTATCGATCCCTTGGGCGGGGCCGGCCTTGCCTATTGGGCTCCTATCGCCGAACGCTATGGTCTGGATATCACGGTAGTGAATCCCTGTCAGGAGCCGACCTTTTCCTTCATGACGCTGGATCATGACGGCAAGATCCGCATGGACTGCTCCAGTCCTTACTCCATGGCCAACCTGCTGGCGATGAAGAATGACTTCGATATCGCCTGTGGCAATGATCCCGATTACGATCGTCATGGCATCGTCGACGCCGACGGCCTGATGAACCCCAATCATTATCTGGCGGTGTGTATTCATTATCTGTTTACCCACAGAGCCGACTGGTCGGCAGATCTGGCGGTCGGCAAGACCCTGGTGTCCTCTTCCATGATCGATCGGGTGGCAGACAAATTGGGACGCCGCTTGATGGAGGTACCGGTCGGATTCAAGTGGTACGTCAAGGAGCTGATGGACGGTCAGCTGGGCTTTGTTGGGGAAGAAAGCGCCGGGGCGTCTTTTTTACGGATGAACGGCGAAGTATGGAGTACCGATAAAGACGGCTTTATTCCTTCTCTGCTGGCGGCGGAAATACTCGCCGTCACCGGGCTGACACCGCACCGGTATTATGCGCAGCTGACGACCGAGCTGGGGCAACCGGTATACCGCCGCGTCGATGCGCCCGCCACCCCGGCCCAGAAACAGGTGCTGGCGCAACTGGATGCCGAGGCTATTGATGCAGATACCCTGGCCGGAGACCCCATTATCGCGCGTTTGACCCAGGCGCCGGGGAACGGGGCCGCCATTGGCGGACTCAAGGTGGTAACCGAGCAGGGCTGGTTTGCGGCGCGCCCCAGCGGCACCGAGCAGGTCTACAAGATTTATGCCGAAAGTTTCCGGGGTGAGGCTCATCTCGAGACCCTGATCCAGGAAGCACAAGAGCTGGTCGGCGCCACTTTTGCCAAAGCCGGCGTTTAATCACTCCAGGGGTGGCCATGCTGCCCCTTTGACTCACCCCGCTGTTTTCTGTGTTTATTTTTCAGATTCATCACCATTCGTGGGTATTGCATAATCATACGACCAGATTGCTTATAACCGCATGAATTATCATGATTTATGCCAGTTAACTCATCCTGATCCTGTGCCAGCCTCATTTTCCTCCACCTTGAAAGCGCACGGACTGCGTCATCGCTAGACTTTAGTGCTGCAATCGTGTCTTATCACCATCGGATATTTTGATTTTATCGGTATTATTGGAGGTAAATGTGAACGGAAGCCGGCTCGATGATTTTTTAGCGCTCAGCAGGGCGCATCCCTGGGAGCTTGCTCCCTTCAGCGAGTCCTTGCCCGACGGTGGTCAGGTTCAGGTATGGGATACCGGGGTCTTGTGTATCGAGCCGGCGGTACCGGGCAATCGGGATCTGGTGCTGTCTTGCGGCATACACGGCAATGAAACCGCGCCTATCGAGCTGTGCGAGCGTCTGCTGAATGCCATATTGAGCGGCCGTTTAACCTGTCGGCAACGACTGCTGTTTATTTTCGGTAACCCGGCGGCGATGAATCTGGGCGTGCGTGAAGTGGAAGAAAACCTCAATCGGCTGTTTTCCGGCGCCCATGCCCGGGGCGAGCGACGCAATCACGAGCGCACACGGGCGGCCCGGCTGGAGCAGTATGTTAGCCGTTTCTTTCAGGCCCGGGACGGCGCCGAGCGACTGCATTACGATCTGCATACCGCCATTCGGCCCTCGGCATACGAAAAGTTCGCCATCTATCCCTTCACGCACGGTGCGCCCTATAGTCGCCGGCAGTTGGCTTTTTTGAGCAGCGCCGGGGTCGACACCATACTGCTGGCCCATGGCCCGACCACCACCTTCAGCTACTTCAGCGCCCATGGCTTCGGCGCCCATGCCTTTACCGTGGAGCTGGGCAAGGTGATGCCCTTTGGTCAGAACGACGCCCGCCGTTTTGCCGCCATGGAGCAAAATCTGGAACAACTGATAGGTGATCCCGACTGGCAGCCGCCTGCGTTTGACCTTGACCAGGTTCGTGTATTCAGGGTATGTCAGGAAATTATCAAGCAGAGTGAACAATTCTGTTTTCATTTTTCCGATGGGGTGGCCAACTTCAGCGCCTTTCCCGCCGGAGCCCGGCTGGCCGAAGATGGCGAGCAACAGTGGTTTGCCCGCGAGCCGGAAGAGGCGGTGGTGTTTCCCAATGCCGGGGTCGCCGAGGGGCAGCGCGCCGCGCTGATGGTGGCAGCGACCACGCTGACGGCCGACATGCTGGTATGACCCTGAAAACACTGTATACAATGAATTGGATCACAGTAGTGTGATTTTTTGTTTATTTTTGTGAACAAAATGTAGATTTATGGTGTCGGTCTGTGTAATTATTTTTGTGTCTAGAATAAAGCCGAATACATACCACTGACGCCGTTTAAATGAATAAAAATCAGGACGTCATATTTCAAGAATGTGAGGGAATCACGAATATGAAGCAACTCAGCAAGCGCATCTTTACCGTCTCCGCCCTGGCTCTGGCCGTTTCCGCCGCTCCCCAGCTGAGCGCCGCCACCTGGTCCGATACTTATATCGGTTATCGTTACGGCACCGAGTTCACCGAACCCAACAACGACAGGGATATTGAAAGGCATATTCTGCAACTGACCCACGCCAGCGGCTATGCCTACGGCCAGAACTTCTTCAACCTGGATGTGCTGCAGTCCGACGAAAATGATCCGGCTAATGGTAGTGCTCGTGGCGAAGGTGACGGCGCATTGGAAGCTTATCTGACCTACCGTCACCAGCTGCATCTGGGCAAGGTGCTGGACAAGGATCTGAGCTTCGGTCCGGTCAAGGAAGTGGCGCTGAGTGCGGGTTTCGATATGAACACCGAGAACACCGCTTTTGCGCCGCGCAAGCAGTTACTGCTGGTGGGGCCGACCCTAAAATTCGGTCTGCCCAAGGGTTTTGCCGATCTGAGCCTGTTTTATGCCTATGAGCGGAACCACTGCGGCTTGAGTGCGTGCAGTGCCCCCGGAAATAAAAACGATCTCAGTTTCGACCCTTATTATGTGATCAACCTGGCGTGGGGTGTGCCCTTCCAGGCGGGTCCGGTACCGATGAAATTCCAGGGTTTCGGTAATTATAATGGCGCCAAGGGTAAGGATTATTTCAATAATGAAACCAAGCCCGAAGTACTGATACGTACCTCGCTGATGGTGGATGTGGGCCAGCTGGCGTTCGACAAGAGCAACACCCTGTGGGCCGGTGTCGGCTACGAATACTGGGACAACAAGTTTGGTAACCACGGCAAGCCGGGCGTCGATACCCGTGCGCCTAGCTTTAACCTGGAATGGCACTTCTAAGCCTGTTCCCAGCCTCTGTGTTATCTGTCCTTGTAAAAAAGAGCGCCTCGGCGCTCTTTTTTTGCTGTGTTGTTACCCTCGAGTCATGAGGACTCGTTCGCCCGACTTTCGGCGGTGGTGGGTGTCGATGGCGCGGCTGGCGCCGGCTCGGCGGCCTTGGGCACCTTGGGACCGAAGGGGTAGCGGCGATGGGTAAAGATATAGTGATACAGACTGGCGAAACCGACCATGAACAGGCTGCCGAGCAGGGTGGGCATCATAAAGTCCATCGGCGGCAGATGAGCGCCGGACAGATAAATAAGAATCGGGTTGGCGCCCGCCGGCGGGTGCAGGGTGTCGGTTAAGACCATCAGGGTAATGCCGAGACCAAAGCTGGTGGCCAGCCCCAGCATGGGGTCGGGTATCAGCGCCATGCCGAGCACGGCGATACCGCTGGTCAGCAGGTGGCCCAGAATGACGTTTTTGGGGCGAGACAGCGGGGCGGAGGGTAGCAGCAGCAGCAGTACCAGGGTGGCACCCAGCGGGGCGCTCAGGACCATCAAATGGGCCCAGCTTTTGAGATAGCTCAGCAGAATCACCGCGACAAAGGCCGCCAGGCCGGCGAGGGTGGCGTCGCGCAGTCGGTGTTTAAAGTGCATAAAACCTCGATGAAAAAACGGGATAGCGTGCGAGAGTAGGTCAACGGATAAATTGTATTCAAAATGCATAAAAAATAAAAGGCACGGCTGCTACGCTAACGTTATAACTTAGTGCAGGAGGCGATATGAACGAGCATGAGTCATTACGCAAGGCGCTGTCTTGGTTGATGGAGCAGCCTAGCTTGGATCAAGAGACAATTGCCGAGGCCAGCCGGCATTTCGATTTGTCTCCGGTCGATGAAGAGTTTCTGCATCGCTATTTTACCGAGCAACAGCGACGGCAGGCCGATTTATCGCCAAAAAACACGCAAAATGATGATTTAGACAGCAGTTGAATCGCAAGCTGTTTACAGCGGTAATCGGGTTCAGTATGATTCATCTCGTTCGGAGGGGTGGCAGAGTGGTTGAATGCACCGGTCTTGAAAACCGGCATGGGTTTATAGCCCATCCAGGGTTCAAATCCCTGCTCCTCCGCCATATAGCAAAAGAAAACGCCGCCTGGCTTATGCCAGGCGGCGTTTTTCGTTGTGCAAAGCGTAAACGCCGAGAAAGGCTTTTGCACCGGCAGAATGGGGATAATACCAATCTGTAAAACTAACTGATCTGTTTAGCAGCCCCGAAAAGGTCGAACGAAGGGTCGACTCCACCGACACGCTGAACCGCATCCCTGCGACGCTCAGCACATGACGTCCTGTCATGTGATGGCCGCTGGAGTTGAACCCTTCATCCGCCCCTCTGCTGCGGAGTCGCCTGAGGGAGTGCCCTGCAGACAACTCGGTGCTTAAGGAAAGGTAACAGAGAGCGGCTCCCGCGACCGTGAAAAGCCAGGGTCAGTATGTCGGACCGGCATCACCGGCCCGACAAGAGAGTACTCAGCGATTGTTGATGGCGGCGATCATGCGATGCAGGGCCTCGTCCAGCATGGCGCGGGAGCAACCGAAGTTGAGCCGGACAAAATCGCTGCCGCCGAACTGGCCGCCGGGCGACAGGCCTACGCCGGCCTGCTCGAAAAAGCCGATGGCATCGTCCAGTTTCAGCGCGCTGATATCCACCCAGGCCAGGTAGGTGGCTTCCGGCGCCAGTACCTTGATGCCGGGCACCTGGTTCAGGCGTTCAACCAACAAGTCCCGGTTCTGGCGCAGATAGGTTATCTGGGCGTCCAGCCAGTCGTCACCGTCCCGATAGGCGGCTTCGGCTGCCACAAAGCCGAGCAGGTTGACGTCGGCCATGATGCCACGAGCGGCGCGGGTAAAGCGGGTACGCAGCTCGGGGTTGGGCACGATGGCAAAAGAGCAGCACAGGCCGGCGATGTTGAAGGTCTTGCTGGGTGCCATCAGGATCACACTGCGGCTGGCGGCATCGTCGTCCAGGGCGGCGTAGGGGATATGAGGCTTGCCTTCGTCGAGCAGCAGATCGCAGTGAATCTCGTCCGAGCAGACAATCAGGTTATGACGCTTGGCAATGTCGTTGATGGCCAGCAATTCTTCACGGGTGTAAATAGTGCCACCCGGATTGTGCGGATTGCAGAACAGCAGCAGTTCGCTTTCCTTGGCCTGCTCTTCCAACTGCTCCAGATCCAGCAGCCAGCGACCGTCTTTTTCGACCATCTCCACATAGGCGGCCTTGCGGCCATGAAAGCCCGGCGCATGCAGAAACGGGTAATAAATCGGTTTGGGGGTGAGCACGGCACTGCCGGGTTCGCTGAAAGTCTGGCAGGCCAGATTAAGAGCAGGAACAACACCGGGCATATACACCAGCCAGTCGGCTTCGATTTGCCAGCCGTAACGGTCGGCCATGCGTTGTATGATCAGTTCGGTCAGCTGCGGGCTGGGCCGACTGTAGCCGAAAATGCCGTGTTCCACTCGCTCACTCAATGCCTCGATCACGGCGGGCGGCGCCTTGAATTCGGTGTCCGCCACCCACATCGGCAAAATATCGGTACCTTCGTATTTCAGCCACTTCAGGGCACGGGTAGGGCGGCGGTCTATCCACTGATCAAAATCAAACATCGGGGTTCCTTGTCAAATGCGAGGCCATCAGCATAAGGAAGCCGCTTCGGCCTGGCAAGATCAAGGTGCCGGTAGCGTTCCTTCACGATAGTTCGAGCTGGCCGTGTTTTCACCGATAGGGGTGGTTTCATGATCGCCGTAATGATGGCGGATCAGGCTCAGCAGCAGGCTGGCGGCCGGACCCGGTGGCATGGGGCGGGGCAGTATCAAATGGGTAAAGCGCTTGCGCAGTGCCTGATTCGCCATGGGCAGGCGTTGCAGCAGACCGCTGTCGATCATCGGCGCCACCACTTCCAATGGCAACCAGGCAAAGCCGACACCACGGCGCAGCAGCGACAGGGTGTCGTGCAGGTGGTTGATAATCCAGCGCTGTTCCGCCCGTTCCCAGCCTTCTTCCTGCTCGCTGCCATCGGCCAGAATCAGTTCCAGCTCGGAATCAAGCTCATGGGCGGTGACCTCATCGAAGCGGGCCAGTGGATGTTCGGGGGCGCAGACCGGGATGTAAACGGTGGTGGCCAACGGCAGGCTGGTCACCCCACTAAAGGCGCGACAGGCAAACACCAGGTCGGCGGCCTGTTTGTTCACCACCGCCTGGCAGCCCGAAGGCTGGGCTTCGACCAGGTGAATGCGGCAACCGCGCGAGCGAGGGGAAAAGTCTGCCAACGCCTGATACAAGGGCTGACGGGGGAGGGATGCTTCTACCACCACGCGCAGAATGGGCTCCCAGCCGCTGGCCAGTACCCCGGCGAGCAGCTCCAGTTCTTCTATGCCCTGAGTCAGTTTGCGTGAGCGGCGTAAGAACACCTCTCCTTCCGGCGTCAGATACGCCTTGCGGCCTCGAACTTCCAGCAGGGGGACACCCAGCCCCTGCTGCAGCTTGGCCACGGCGTGGTTGAGCGACGACTGGCTTTTACAGAGCTGTTCCGCCGCCTGGGCATAGCCGCCGCAGTCGACGACCGCCTGAAAAATTCGCCATTGTTCTACCGTGCTCTTGGGACGATACATGAGTGGTGCCTCATCCTTTTGGCAATGGGGTCAAGCTGTTATGACCCCGGAGTTAATAAACCCGTACGCTTAGTTTTAGACGAAGTCCGGCGGCCTGTCAGCTTATTGGTCGGCGCGGGGGCGGACTTTGTCGGCCTGGGCATCCAGTGACTGGCCGTTGACCTCCTGGCTGTCATGCCCCATCAGATACAGGTACAGCGGCATGAGATCCTTGGGCGTACGCAGGGTCGACGCGTCTTCGCCGGGGTAGGCCCGTGCCCGCATCTCGGTACGGGTGGCGCCCGGATTGATGCAGTTGACGCGCACGCCGGTGTTGTCGAGCTCGTCCGCCAGTACTTCCATCATGCCTTCGGTGGCGAATTTGGATACCGCATAGCTGCCCCAGTAGGCCCGGCCCCGTTTACCCACGCCGGAGCTGGTATAAACGATGGCGGCGCCGGGGGTGGCCTTGAGTAGCGGCAACAGCGCCTGAGTCATCAGAAACTGGGACTTGAGGTTAACCTGCATCACGCTGTCCCACTCGTCTTCTCCGATCATCTCGAAGGGGCCAAGTGCGCCCAGTTGGCCGGCGTTGAACAGCACGCCGTCCAGGCGGCCGAATTGCTGTTTGATGGTTTCGGCCATGTCCAGGTAATGCTGTTTGGTCGCGCCCTGCAAATCCAGCGGAATAATCGCCGGCTCGGGGCTGCCCTGGGCCAGCAGTTCATCGTAGACCGCTTCCAGTTTTTTCACGGTTTTGCCCAGCAGAATGACGGTGGCACCATGAGCACCATAGCTCAGCGCCGCCTCGCGGCCAATGCCGCTGCCGGCACCGGTGACCAGAATCACCTTGTCGTTGAGTAAGTCGGGGGATGCATGATAATCGAGCATGTGCCTGTGTTCTCTCAGCAAAAATCAAAGTAGTCGGATCAAACCAGACTCTGGCCACGGATACCAGCCTCTGAGATCAAAAGTTGGCAGGAAAAGGGTAAATGAAAAGCACCGGCGGCAAAAAGCCCGTTGGTGTTCGCCACGAGGACTTTTACAATGGGGATCGAATTGGGTCTCAAGGAAATCTTATGCTGGAATTTTTATACGAATATGGCCTCTTCATGGCCAAGAGTGTGACCTGGGTGCTGGCCATCGGCGCCGTGGTGGCCTTGGTCGCCGGGACCGCCATGCGACAAAAGCGGGGAGAGGATCGGCTGGAGGTCGAGGATCTCGGCGCCGGGTTGCGTCGCCAGCAGCAACGGCTGCAACTGGCCTCGGCGGCCAACGACAACGAGCGCAAGGCGCTCAAGCAGCAATTCAAACAGCAGGCCAAAAACGAGAAAAAAGCCGAAGAGACGGGTAAACGACTCTATGTGCTCGATTTCAAGGGCAGCATGGATGCCCATGAAGTGAACGGCCTCAGCCGGGAAATCACCGGTCTGCTGCAGTTGGCTCGCGAAGGGGACGAGGTGCTGCTGAACCTGGAGTCCGGCGGTGGCGTGGTGCATGGCTACGGCCTCGGGGCCGCCGAACTGGCGCGACTCAAGGCCAAGGGACTGCATCTTACGGTGGCGGTCGACAAGGTCGCTGCCAGTGGCGGTTACATGATGGCCTGTGTGGCCGAGCGTATTATCGCCGCGCCCTTCGCCATCGTCGGCTCCATCGGGGTGGTGGCACAGTTGCCCAACTTCAATAAATTCCTCAAGAGCAAAGACATCGACGTCGAGCTGCATACCGCCGGCCAATACAAACGCACCCTGACCCTGTTTGGCGAGAACGACGACGAAGGTCGCGCCAAGTTCCGCGAAGAGCTGGAGGTGATTCACCGTCGGTTCAAGGACTTTATCGCCGAGAATCGGCCGGCTTTGGCACTGGACGAGGTGGCGACCGGTGAGCACTGGCTGGCGACCGATGCCCGGGAACTGGGGCTGGTAGACGAGCTGATGACCAGCAGCGATTACCTGTTGGCGGCGAGTGCCGACAAGCGGGTGATCCGGCTGCACTACCAACCGAAACAGACGATCAAGGATAAGCTGGGCAAGGCGGTGGAAGCGGGTGTCAGCCGGGGGCTGATGAAGCTGGTGGAAGCGGGACAACGCCCCTTCGGCTGATTAAGTTCGGGGAATAGGGAATAGGGAATAGGGATCAGGGAATGGGGAATAGGGAGTTGGGAGCCCCAATCCCCAGTCCCTGGTTTTTAACTACCGCTGGAAGGGGTAGACGGAGCCCAGCTGCAGTATCTGGGTCAGCTCGTCCAGGGCCGAACGAGACTCCAGCAACAGCGCCGGATCACGCAGATCGTTCAGGCTCAGGCTGTCGCGGTAATGGCGGTCTACCCACTGATTCAGTCGGCCGAACAGCGCCTCGTTCATCAGGCAGGCGGGGTTGGTGGCCGCATGCTCGGCGGCGGTCATCGCCACCCGCAGTCGCAGACAGGCCGGGCCGCCGCCGTTACGCATGCTTTGCTTCACGTCCATGAAGTGGACTTCCCGAATGGGGGTGTTCAGGGTCAGCAGCTTGTCCAGATAGGCCTTGACGCTGGGGGTGTCGGCGCATTCCGACGGCGCGATAATCGCCATGTGGCCGGGGCGCAGCGTCACTATCTGGGTATTGAACAGGTAGCTTTTCACCGCGTCCAGTACCGGCACCTCGGCGGTGGGGACTTCGATGAAGTGCAGCTCGGTTTCGGGCAGCTTGCGGCGGATTTCGTCCAGGGCGGCATGGGTGTCGAGAAAGGCCTGCTGATGGTAAAACAGCACATTCTGGTTGCCGACCGCAATCACGTCGTTATGGAATACGCCCTGATCGATCACCTCCGGATTCTGGGCAATGAAAATGGCGGTGTCGTCATTCAGACCGTGCAGGCGGGCCACCGCACGAGAGGCTTCCAGGGTCTGGCGAGCCGGATAGCGGCGCGGCGCCGGCCGGCTTTGATCGAAGGCGCTGCGGCCATACACGAACAGCTCGACGCCGGCCTGGCCGTAGTCGGCACACAGGCGGGTGTGGTTGGCGGCGCCCTCGTCACCGAAATACTCGTTGGCAGGCAGGGCGGCGTGGTGGCAAAAATAACGATCGTCGGCAAAAACCCGGCCCAGAATTCGGCCGGTCACTTCGTGCTCGATGGAGCGATGAAACTTGTTGGTCAGGTTGGCCGGGGTAAAGTGAATACGGCCATCCAGCGTATCGGCGCCGGGTGAAACGGTGGCGGCGTTGGCGGTCCACATGCTGGATGCGGAACAACAGGCGGCCAGCAGCACCGGATCTTCGCGAAAGGCTTTTTCCAGCACCTGGGCGTCGCTGCCGGTAAAACCCAGTCGGCGCAGAGTTTGAATATCGGGGCGCTCCTGGGGGGCCAGTACCCCCTGTACCAGACCCAGATCGCTTAGCGCTTTCATTTTCTGCAGGCCCTGCTTGGCGGCCTGTTGGGGACTGGAGGCATCCTGCGCATTGCTTTGAGAGGCTACATTGCCGTAAGAAAGGCCGGCGTAGTTATGGGTAGGGCCAACCAGACCGTCGAAGTTAGCTTCAAACTGTACCATTATATTGTCCTTTTAAATGGTTAAAATAGCCGAGATAATTCTGAGTTGCGCCATTATATGTGGATTTTTCAAGGAGATGTAACCCGAATTTAACAACAGATTATGCCTTAATCATAACAATGCATAAAAAGCGGTCGAACAGGCAACTTAAGCAAAAAAGCGGTTGATTCCTGCAGGTATGAAGGTGTTAATAAGTAAATATAAATTCACTCAACTTTTTTTCGGCCCTGGCCTGGTAAGTTTGCTTTTTGCGGCTTTTTCACTTATACAGCCGTCATTACCTTGCCGCCGTACCCCTGAGTTGGGGGCCAGACCTTAAGGACCTATACGCGCTTTATGAGCAAATCCCTCGTTATCGTGGAATCGCCCGCCAAGGCAAAAACCATCAACAAATATCTGGGTAAAGACTTCATCGTCAAATCCAGTGTCGGTCATGTGCGGGATTTGCCCACCGCCGGCTCCTCTGCCGCCAAAAAAACCGGAGGTAAAAAAGCCGACACCAAGCAGCTCAGCCCCGAAGAAAAAGCCCGGCTCAAGCAGCAGAAAGAGCAAAAGGCGCTGATCGCCCGTATGGGCGTCGATCCCAATAACGGCTGGCAGGCGAATTATCAGGTACTGCCCGGCAAAGAGAAGGTGGTCACCGAATTGCAGGCGCTGGCCGAGAAAGCCGACACCATCTATCTCGCTACGGATTTGGACCGCGAAGGGGAGGCGATTGCCTGGCACCTTAAAGAGCTGATCGGCGGTGACGATGAGCGCTTCAAGCGGGTGGTCTTCAACGAAATCACCAAAACGGCCATTCAGGATGCGTTCAGCCGTCCGTCCGATCTTAACCAGAACCGGGTGAATGCCCAGCAGGCGCGCCGCTTTCTGGACCGGGTCGTGGGCTATATGGTCTCGCCCCTGCTGTGGAAAAAAGTGGCCCGTGGCCTGTCTGCCGGTCGAGTACAATCGGTAGCGGTACGTCTGCTGGTAGAAAAAGAACGTGAAATCAAGGCGTTCGTACCGGAAGAATACTGGGATATTCAGGCCGATCTGAGCAACAAGGAAAAGCTGGCGCTGTCGATGGCGGTGGCCAAGTATCAGGGCAAGGAATTCCGCCCGGTCAACGAAGCCCAGACCATGGCGGCGGTGGATGCGCTCAAGGCGAGTCGCTTCGAGGTGGTGTCGCGTGACGACAAGCCCACCCAGAGCAAGCCGCCGGCGCCCTTTATCACCTCAACCCTGCAGCAGGCGGCCAGTACCCGGCTGAGTTTTGGCGTAAAACGCACCATGATGCTGGCCCAGCGCCTGTATGAAGCGGGTTACATCACCTATATGCGAACCGACTCCACCAACCTGAGTCAGGAAGCGGTGGCCGGTGTACGTGAGTATATTCAGGAGCAGTACGGCCCGGGTTATCTGCCTGAAGATCCCAATGTATACAGCGCCAAGGCCAATGCCCAAGAAGCGCACGAGGCGATTCGTCCCTCCGATGTAGCCCTGTCCGCCGACAAGCTCGATGGCATGGAAGCGGATGCCAAGCGATTGTACGATCTTATCTGGCGCCAGTTTGTGGCCTGTCAGATGGTGCCGGCGCTGTACGACAGCAGCACCATTACCGTGCGCGCCGGTGACTACGATCTCAAGGCCCGCGGTCGCATTCTGCGCTTTGCCGGCTGGACCAAGGTACAGGCCGCCGCTCAGGGCCGCAAAGGCGAAGACACTGTCTTGCCGGCGGTGCAGGCGGGCGAGGTACTGACCCTCGAACAGCTCGATCCCAAGCAGCACTTTACCAAGCCACCGGCGCGTTTCACCGAAGCGGCGCTGGTGCGAGAGCTGGAAAAGCGCGGCATTGGCCGACCTTCCACCTATGCATCCATCATTTCCACCATTCAGGATCGAGGCTATGTGAAGGTCGAAAGCCGACGCTTCTATGCGGAAAAAATGGGTGAGATCGTGGCCGATCGGTTGCAGGAAAGCTTTGCCGAGCTGATGAACTACGACTTTACCGCCCAGATGGAAAGCAAGCTGGATGAAATTGCCGGCGGCAGTCTAAACTGGACTCAGGTGCTGGACGCCTTTTACGCTGAATTCAGCGAAGATCTGGGCAAGGCGGAGCAGCCGGCGGAAGAGGGCGGTATGCGTGCCAATGAAATGGTGCTGACCGACATCGACTGCCCCACCTGTGGCCGCAAGATGGGCATTCGAACCGCCAGTACCGGGGTGTTTCTGGGCTGCTCCGGCTATGCCCTGCCGCCCAAGGAGCGTTGCAAGCAGACCATTAACCTGATTCCGGGTGACGAGTTTGTGCTGGCCAACGACGAAGAGGCGGAGACCGATGCCCTGCGTGCCAAACACCGCTGTGGCAAGTGCGGCACCGCCATGGACGCCTATCTGATCGATGACAAGCGTAAACTGCACGTGTGCGGCCAGAACCCGGACTGTGACGGTTACGAGCTGGAAGAAGGTCAGTTCAAGCTGAAGGGCTATGAAGGGCCGGTGATCGACTGTGATCGTTGCGGTGCCGAGATGCAGCTTAAAACCGGCCGCTTCGGCAAGTACATGGCCTGCACCAACGAGGAATGCAAGAACACCCGCAAGATCCTCAAGAATGGCGAGGTGGCGCCGCCCAAGGAAGATCCGGTGCACCTGCCCGAGTTGCCCTGTACCCAGTCCGACGCCTATTTCGTACTGCGAGACGGTGCGGCGGGCATCTTCATGGCGGCCAGCAACTTTCCCAAATCGCGGGAAACCCGGGCGCCACTGGTGGAAGAGCTGGTGCAGTTCAAGGACAGACTGCCCCCCAAGTTCCTGTATCTGGCCGAGGCGCCGACGCAGGATCCGGAAGGTAACAAGGCGGTGGTGCGCTTCAGCCGTAAAAACAAGGAACAATATGTGATGACCGAGGTCAATAAGAAAGCGACCGGTTGGACGGCACACTATGTTGACGGTAAATGGCAGCAGAGCCAGAAAGGCAAGAAATAAGCGTTAAGCCATCACCGCGAACCGGGCCGGCAGACAAGGGCGGCCCTGATGGGGGCGGATTATTACCCTATAACGACAGAGTGAACCGTGATGAAACAGGGACGTTAAATTCAATGCAGGCATGCCTGCTAACGGGAGACTGAATATGGATATTCATGACATCAGACCGGGAATGATCTGTCACACCTCGGACGGTTCCGGTTATGTGCTGGAAGTCGACATCAACAATCAGCTGGTGCTGTTGCAGCGCGAAGACGAGACGATTCCCTTTCAGGTTCATGTCAGTGAGCTGCAGGAAGAAAGAAACTGAGTTTATTTCAAGACCATTAACTTACTGATCCATCAACATCAGAATAGCGGCCAGATCCGGCCGCCATCTGTATTGCGCCATCGACACCCTGTCCCCTTTCAGTAATATCCCCTCTGCCTGCAACCGTTGCCGTTGCTCATGCCAGCCATCACTGCCTTTGGGCAGACTGATGCGGCCGTTTGCGGCCAGCACCCGGTGCCAGGGCAACATAGCGGTATCTTCGATACGCAGAATACGCCCGACCAGCCGCGCTCTTCCCGGCAGGCCGGCCAGATCCGCCAGTTGCCCGTAACTGACCACCTGCCCCGGGGGTACCAGGGCAAGCAGGGTCAGTACCTTGTGGCTGTGAGCGGGACGGTTACTACTGCGAGGCACAGTCTCAGGAAAAGGTCCGGGTCAGATCGTTGAGTCCCTGAGAGCGGTCCAGTAGCTGTTTGCTGGCGTCTTCCACATGAGCGATTTTGTGCAAATTGGTCGAGGACGTTTCGGAAATTTGATGGACATTGTGGCTGATTTCTTCTGCCACCAGCTGTTGTTGTTCGGCGGAGGTGGAAATTTGTATGGTAATGCCGACGATGTTGTCAATTTCGGTGACGACTCGTGCCAGGCTGGCACTGCCGGTTGCGGCCGCATTCACGCATTCCTGACTGTGTTCCATGTTGGTGTCCATCATGGAGCGCCACCGGGCCAGGGTTTGCTGGATTTGATTGATGCTGGTCTGAATCTGTTCGGTCGCGCCGTGGGTACGGGTAGAGAGGGCGCGTACTTCTTCTGCCACTACCGCAAAACCGCGACCATGCTCGCCGGCGCGGGCGGCTTCGATAGCGGCATTCAGCGCCAGCAGGTTGGTCTGGTCGGCAATACCCTGAATTTCACTCATCAGGGTACCGATACGATCCGACTCCTGGGTCAGAGCAAAGGTCGCCTCGGCGGCTTGTTCCGCCTCCCGAGCCAGATCGATAATTTTCTGTTTGGTCTGCTCCAGTTGCCCCTGGGTCAGGTGGCACTGGTGCTGGGCTTCTTCTGCATTGGCGGCCGCCAGCTGGGTATTGCGGGTGATTTCATTGGCGGTGGCCGACATTTCATCGATGGCGGCGGCGATTTGATGGGTATCGCTGTCCTGCTGGCTCAGATCGGTGCGAGCGCCGGTCATGGCCTGCATCATGGAACTGGCCAGCCCTTTCAGCGAGTCGGTGGCGTCATCAACCCGCCCGAGTATGGTACGGGTACGGGCCTGCCACATTTTCAGATGGTAGTCGGCGATGGAGTGGGGCTCATCGCCGGAATAGACCAGTCGGGAAATACTGTCGTATTCGCGGCCCAGTCCCTGCAAGTAATGCTGGGTGCCAAACAGTGATTTGCGATAGCTTAGCGCAAGCCAGGCGACCGGCAGCAGGCTCCAGATCAGCTGGCTGCTACCGCCATAGGCAAAGGATCCGGCCAGCAGTGCCGCCAGGCCGCCGGCCGGTAACCAGGGCGTGATCCGTTTCAGTGAGAGGCGAACGCCGCCGTTATTCTGTTCCTGCTTCAGTAATTGACGATAGGCCTGCGCGGCCCGGTCACGGGTGCGATCGTCGAGCTGGGTACGCACCGACTGATAACCGATTATTTTTCCCTGCTGGTAGATAGGGGTGACATAGGCATCAACCCAGTAATAACGGCCGTCCTTACAACGGTTTTTTACCGCACCGCGCCAGGCCTGGCCAGCCTTGGCATGTTCCCACAAGTCCTGAAAGGCGGCCTTGGGCATGTCCGGGTGACGCACAATGTTGTGGTTTTTGCCAACAAGCTCTTCCGGCTGGTAGCCGGCGACACGACAGAATACCTCGTTGGCATAGGTAATGACGCCGCGCAGATCCGTGGTCGAAACCAGTTGTTCCTGGCTGCTGTAAGTGACTTCCTCGTCAATAACGTGCTGGTTGCTTGTGTTCATCGGTATCCGGTTTTTGTTATCGGGTGGCGGTGACTCGTGCCGTGGCTATCGGCTTTCCGGGCTCAAACTTGAGCCGAGTCTGTCAGAACTGCCAATATACGAGGGTTCGCGATAAAATTCATGCGCTACCTCTCTATTATCCAAGGTCTTTTGGCGGTCTACGGCATTTCAGTCCGCAGCCAGCGCCAGGCCTTCTCGTCGGGGATCGGCAGCGGCACTGAGATGATCCTTGTGCAACATGATGCCATGCAGGCCTGAATTGAGCTCGGTCAGTCGGGTGTCAAAGCCCAGTTGGACCATGGCCGCTTGCAGTGGCAGGTTTCGTCCCGTCGGCTCCATTTCCAATACGCCGCCACGATGCAGTACATGAGGTTGATGCAATGCTTCCTGCAGGGTCATGCCCCAGTCGAGCACATTGATCAGGCTGTGCAGCACATAACCGATGATACTGCTGCCACCGGGGGAGCCAATAACCAGCAGCGGCTGGTTCTGATGCAGT
The DNA here is from genome assembly GCF_039539745.1 of Oceanisphaera sediminis. Classification (NCBI taxonomy): domain Bacteria; kingdom Pseudomonadati; phylum Pseudomonadota; class Gammaproteobacteria; order Aeromonadales; family Aeromonadaceae; genus Oceanisphaera; species Oceanisphaera sediminis. The sequence goes on along the minus strand of NZ_BAABDS010000014.1, from coordinate 92,275 downwards.
ACTATGGTGGGCGCCATGGAGGAACGCGGGCGCTTGCCCGGCTGCAGTCGGTTGGCCACCGGTATGCCATTTCGGCTCGGACTGAAGGAAAAGTCGGTCAACTCGTTATTGAGTAAAAAACCCTGCACCATCAGGCGAGAGCCGAAGCCGTTTTCGATGGTGGAGGTCATCGACAGGGCATTACCCTTGGCATCGACAATGCTGATGTGGGTGGTAGAGGGGAACTCGGGAGAGCGGTCGGGCGCACGACGGCCGAGCGCAGGCACCGGAATGCCGGGGCTCACCTGTGGCAGGGCGACGGCGCCGCTGGTGACCAGTTTGGCCCGACCGGCCAGATAGTCAGGATCGAGCAGTTCGGCCACCGGCACCGAGACAAAGTCGCTGTCGGCGGCATAAAGGTTACGATCGGCAAAGGCCAGGCGCGAGGCATCGGCAATCCACCGCCAGCTGACGGGGGCATTGGGGCCTGTGGTGGTCAGATCGACATGAGACAGGATGCCGAGAATCTGCCCCAGGGCCAGGGCGCCGGAGCTGGGCGGCCCCATACCGCAAATTCGGTATTGACGATAAGGAGCACAGAGCGGCGCCCGCTCCTTGACCCGGTAATCGGCCAGATCGGTCAGGCTCAAATGGCCGGCGGGGCTGGCCTGACGTACCTTGTTGACCATGGCGGTGGCGAGCTGGCCCCGATAAAACGCCGAGGGACCTTCAATGCTGATCCGGCTTAGCGCCGCGGCCAGCAGAGAATTGGTTCTGGTGCTGCCGGCCTGTAGTGGCCGGCCCTTATCATCGAAGAAGTAATGACGACTTTCGGGGTCTCGCGACAGATAGTCCTGATCCTGTGCTATCAGTCGCGCCAGGCGTGGTGATACGGTAAAGCCGTTTAATGCCAGCTCGATGGCGGGTTTGAACAGCTCGCGCCAGGTCAGGGTGCCAAAGCGTTGGTGTGCCTGCCACATCAGCATGACGGTGCCGGGAGTACCGACCGATTGCCCGCCGACCACGGCGTCGAAGAAGGCCTGCGGCTGGCCTTCGTCATCGAGAAACAGATCCTCCGGCGCCGTCATGGGGGCGGTTTCCCGCCCGTCCAGTGTGGTCAACTTGGCCTGTTGCTGTTGCCAGTACACCAGAAAGGCACCGCCGCCGATACCTGAAGACTGAGGCTCGACCAGCGTCAGTACTGCCTGGGCCGCAATCATGGCATCGACCGCACTGCCGCCTTGTTGCAACATCTGTTGTGCCGCCCGGCTGGCATAGGGGTTGGCCGTCACCACCATGGCTTTTTGGGCGGTGACCAGCGGCTTGTTGTGCCAGCCGGTAGCGGCTTCCGGCGCCGGCGTATCGACCGGCGTGGGCATGGGCATAGTGGTGACAGTGTCGGCCCAGGCATGGGAAAGGGGAGCCAGCAGAATAACCGATAGTAACAACAGACGCATGGAATAGACTCCGTACAACAGGGTGTCTGCAAGCTTAGCCAGTTCTGATGGCGTGGCCAAGGGAGCAGTTTGTTAAAAAACACACAAGGTGCTGAAAATTAAAGCTAATAAACCAAGGGACATAAAAAAGTCTTGTATTGTTCAACCGCCTGCCTATAATGCGCAGCCATCGGACGGCAGCAACTGCCACTCGATACACCAGTAATTAAAGAAGTTTAAGCGGGAATAGCTCGGTTGGTAGAACACAACCTTGCTGAAGTTGAAAGAGGGTCGCTCGCGGCACCTTGCACAGCTTCACAGAAATACCGCAGTAAAAACCAGTAAAGATTAAGCGGGAATAGCTCAGCTGGTAGAGCACAACCTTGCCAAGGTTGGGGTCGCGAGTTCGAATCTCGTTTCCCGCTCCAAGTTCTGCACAGGCGCGTTAGCAAAGCGGTTATGCAGCGGATTGCAAATCCGTTCAGTCCGGTTCGACTCCGGAACGCGCCTCCATCATTCTGTTCTGCATTTCTCCCCAATTGTTATTTCTCGTCAAGCCACTGTGAATCTACCTTGATATACCAGTTGCCCTTCTCATCCTGAAAATTCTGCCTTCTGTCCTGATATTCGCTGCGGCGCCCACCGGTCAGCCAGCCCAGTTTTTGCTGCGGCTCAAAAGATGCGTCCGGATATTCGACTCCCCACTGTCCTCGTTCGCCCTGATCGGACAAAAACTGCTGGCAGGAGGGCGGATAATAGAGGCGTCCCTTCATGATCATCCGGGTGCATTGTGGCATCAGCTGCTGCTGCTGCAGGCGTTCACGGATCTGTGGATGTTGACTGAGTCTGAGCTGATGATTGAGCATGTACTCTACCTTGTGTCGTAACTTGTCGCGTGTATTTATGCCGCAGGCTTGCTCGTAGGCTTCATTTGGATTGCTTATCAGGTAGAATTTGACCGCCAGCTCCCAGTGTTCGATGCGCTGTGACTGTTGATCCCACACGATAAAATCGAAGGCGCCCAGGGTGGTGCCCTCGATCACCTGCTGCCAGTTGTGGGCCAGCAGTTGAAAGCGGGAATGGTCGAGCAGGAAAAAGTGCCAAAGTGCTTCGAAATACAGTCCCAGGCGGCGATGAGGGCGGCAATGGGCGTGCAGTATGCCCGGGGCGGCATCCAGTTCATATAGCCGCGGTTGGTACTCGATGAGCAATTGTCGATACCAGCCATGGTCGGGTGTCTGCGGCGAGCTTTGCAGCAGGTTGGGGCTGGCCAGCGCCCAGGCCAGATCCCGCACCACAGGATCGGACAGCCGCGTTAATAAAAGGCGCAGTGAATCGCTCATCTAAGGGAACCTTTTGTTTTGCTTTTTGTTTTACAATGGACCGAAATCACGCCATGGAGTCAGCATGAACAATCTGGAACTCGAACGGCTGCTGAACAGGCAGCTCAATGTAGCAGCCATCAAGGATTATTGTCCGAATGGCCTGCAAGTGGAAGGCAAAACCGAGGTGAAGCAGCTGATGACCGGCGTTACTGCCAGTCAGGCGCTGATAGATCATGCCGTCGAGGTGGGCGCAGATGCCCTGCTGGTACATCATGGTTACTTCTGGAAAGGAGAAGACGAGCGGGTGCGGGGTATCAAGCGCAAGCGACTCAAGGCCCTGCTGAGTCATGACATCAATCTTTATGCTTATCACCTGCCGCTGGACATCGCCCCCGAGCTTGGCAATAACGCCCAATTGGCCGCCTTGCTGGGGATTGGCATCGACGGGCCACTGGAGCCGGACAATGCGCTGTCGGTATCGATGCGGGGGACGCTTGATACCCCGCTCGGTGGCGCCGACTTGTGTGCTCGGCTGCAACAGCAACTGGGCCGTTCGGTGTTGCATGTGGGTGAGCAGGGGCCGGCGCTTATTCGCCGGGTGGGCTGGTGTACCGGCGGCGGTCAGGGTTATATCGATCTGGCGGCCGACCAGGGCATGGATGCCTTCATCACGGGTGAAGTGTCGGAGCAAACCGTGCATGTGGCGAGAGAGCGGGGTATACACTTTTTTGCGGCCGGGCATCATGCTACCGAACGCTATGGTATCAAGGCGCTGGGTGAATGGCTGGCACGCGAGCAGGGGCTAGAGGTCAGTTTCAAGGATCTCGACAATCCGGCTTAAGTCCATTTTGCCGGAATTGTAACAAGGCAGGCATAAAAAAAGACCAGGGTACATGAATACCCTGGTTTCGCAGCAGCCACACAGGCTTAAAACGGTTGTCGTTACTAACGCTGGCAATGAGAAACAATGAAGTGGCAGTCAATACAATAGCCACGAAATGAGTTACAAATGAGTCGCAAGCAGTGTTGATCTGATGTTAACATGAAGTTAATTCACTGCAAGTGTTTTTTGTAGACAATATTTTCGTAGAAAATTTTTCGCAGAGAAGATGAACCAGACGGTTAAGGGTGAGAGATAAAAGATGGTAGATGAGAGACTGAGTGTCTTGTTGGTAGAGGATACGGCATCGCTGGCGGCGCTGTATCAGGCCTATTTGCAGGATGAGCCACTGTCGCTGACGGTGGTCAGCAATGGTCAGCAGGCGCTGGAACATATTCGGCGACAACCACCAGATATTCTGTTGCTTGACTTGATCTTGCCCGACATGCCCGGCATGGAGATCCTGAAGTGGCTACACCGGGAGCAGCCGAATGTGACCACCATAGTGATGACGGCCCATGGCTCGGTGGACGTGGCGGTGGATGCCATGCGCCTGGGAGCGCATGATTTCATCAATAAGCCGGTGGAAGCCGAGCGCCTCAAGGTGACCCTGCATAACACCATGAAGTTCCGCCATCTCAACCAGTTGGTGGACCGCTATCGCCACGAAATCGAGCGAGAGCCCTTTCAGGGTTTCATCGGCGCCAGTCTGCCGATGCAGAAGGTGTTTCGCCTGATTGAAAATGCCGCGCCCAGTACCGCGACGGTGTTTGTTACCGGTGAAAGTGGTACCGGCAAGGAAGTCTGCGCCGAGGCGCTGCATCAGCTTAGTGGCCGCCGCGAAGGGCCCTTTATCGCCCTGAACTGTGCCGCCATTCCCAAGGATTTGATGGAAAGCGAGTTGTTCGGCCATATCAAGGGCGCTTTTACCGGCGCCCTGCAGGATCGGGACGGCGCCGTGATCCGAGCCGATGGCGGTACCCTGTTCATGGATGAAATCTGTGAAATGGATCTGGAGCTGCAGAGCAAGCTGCTGCGCTTTTTGCAGACCGGTCAAATACAACCGGTGGGCAGCTCTCAGCAGATAAAGGTTGATGTGCGCATCGTCTGTGCCACCAACCGGGATCCTCTGGTCGAGGTGGAGCAGGGGCGTTTTCGGGAAGATTTGTATTATCGTCTGCATGTGATCCCCATTCATCTGCCGCCGCTGCGGGAGCGGGGAGGTGATGTGATCAGCATCGCCAACGCCCTGGTGCGTCAGGCGTCGCGAGAAGAAAACAAGTCGTTCGTCGGCCTGTCCGAGGCCACCAAAGACCGACTGCAGGGCTATCATTGGCCGGGTAACGTGCGTCAACTGCAAAACGTGATTCGTAATGCGGTGGTGCTGCATCAGGGCGAGTGGATAGAGCAGGACATGCTGCCGGCGCCGCTGGATACCCCGCAGACGGCCAACTCAACGGCACAGCCGGTGACCGATGCCATGCCTGCGCCCATAGTGCCCTTGTCGGTGATCGAGCGCCAGGCGATAGAAAGGGCCATCAGCCATTGCCAGGGCAATGTTTCCCGGGCCGCCGCCCTGCTGGAAGTCAGCCCTTCCACCATTTATCGTAAACTGCAGAGTTGGGATAGTAACTGATGGCTGACTGGCAACGTCTGCAGGCACGGCTTCCCTTGCTTGATCAACATCAGTTGCAACGGATGGAACAAGAGCTGGGAGCCGAGGTGCTGACTCGGTTGCTGCGGCTCTTTGTCGAAGATAGCAGACAGCAGGGGGAGGCCCTGCAAGGGGCCTTTGCCGAGCGGGATCAAGCCTTGATGGCCCGCTGCTGCCATAGCCTGAAATCGGCCTGTGGCAGTTACGGTGCCCTGCGCTGTCAGTACCTGAGCGAAAAGCTGGAGCAATCCTGTCATGAGCAGGATGAGGAACAGGTGGAAAGCCGGATGCGGGCATGGCAGCAAGCGCTGGCAGAAACCCTGCAGCAACTTGAAACCCGGCTGCACGCCGAATAACAGGCAAAAAAAATGGCCAACCCAAAGGGTTGGCCGAACTTCAGCTAGAGCTGAAGAGAGCACGGGATAAAAACAACTGCATACATATATGAAATAATCGTGCCAACTTTTCAAATGCAGTCATGACGGGGTTTTTCATCTTTTCGGTCAAAATATAAACTGGTCATATTGCGAGAAATATTCTTTTTGCAATGGTAATATTCTCAATATGATAATCTCACGCCTCACGCCTCACGCCTCACGCCTCACGCCTCACGCCTCACGCCTCACGCCCCACACTGAAGCTGTGAACTCATCCAGAGAATTAAGCACGCATCCATATTTTCCTTGATCTGAAGCTATGCTTTTACCTAAGGTGAGCGTATATAATCGAAATATGTCAAAAACTCCGAGTCGGGTACACCTACGTTGGCCAAGGTTAATAGGGTGACCAGACCGTTCAGCCAATGGCTGTCAGGGTTGGGAGAGAAATGTCCCTGCCTCCCGTATTTGGAAAGGTGTTTTATGTTTGAACTACAGGATGCGTTTGCGCGCAAGTTCCAGTATCTGCGGCTGTCGGTGACCGACGTCTGCAACTTCAAGTGCAATTACTGTCTGCCGGACGGCTATCGCCCCGATGGTCGCAAGACATTCCTCACTCTGGATGAAATCCGCCGTCTGACCCGGGCCTTTGCCGCCATGGGCACCAGCAAGGTGCGCATTACCGGCGGAGAGCCCTCGCTGCGCAAGGATTTTACCGACATCATCGAAACCGTGGCGGCCACGCCCGGCATTCAAAAGGTGGCCATGACCACCAATGGCTATCGCATGGCCAAGCACGCCGCTGACTGGCGTCGTGCCGGCCTGACCGCCATCAACGTCAGCGTCGACAGCCTGGATCCGAGGATGTTTCATCAAATCACCGGCCAGAATCGCTTTCATGAAGTGATGGCAGGCATCGATGCCGCCTTTGACGCCGGCTTCGAGCAAATCAAGGTCAATGCGGTGCTGATGCGCGGTCTTAACGACGGTGATCTCGACCGCTTTCTGGCCTGGATCAAGCACAACCCCATTCAGCTGCGCTTTATCGAGCTGATGCAGACCGGCGAAATGGACGAGCTGTTCAACCGGCACCATGTGCGTGGTCAGCTTATCAAGCAACAGTTGCTGCTGCAGGGCTGGCAGCAGAAGTTGCGCGCCCATAACGACGGCCCGGCCGAGGTATTCTGGCATCCGGATTATATGGGTGAAATCGGCCTGATCATGCCCTATGCCAAGGACTTCTGTGCCAGTTGCAACCGACTGCGGGTGTCGTCGCTGGGCAAACTGCACCTGTGCCTGTTTGGTGACTATGGTGTGGACTTGCGCGATCTGCTGGCCGAGGATAATCAGCATGCCGCCCTGCAGCGGCGACTGCGCGATGCCCTGGCCGATAAAAAAGCCACCCACTTCCTGCACGAAGGTCATACCGGCATGACGCCCAACCTTGCCTCCATCGGCGGCTAAACCAGAACAGGGCCCCAAAAAAAGGGTCCCTGCCGGTTTGGTTTTTGAGAGGGCGTTCGTTGAGCCAATGTATCCCTGTGCGAAAATATTGTTATCTACACGCTTTGCATCAACATCCCGAGAGGATTCTATGAGCCATGCCAATACTGCCTTTGTGCCGCTGAACATAGCGGTACTGACTGTTTCCGATACCCGTAACGAAGACACCGACAGCTCGGGCCGTTATCTGGTCGAGGCGCTGACCGGAGCCGGCCACCGGCTGGCAGAAAAAGTCATCCTCAAGGACGATAAATACGATATTCGCGCCCTGGTTGCCCGCTGGATCGCCGGCACCGAGGTGCAGGTAGTGATCATTACCGGCGGCACCGGCTTTACCGGCCGCGATACCACCCCCGAGGCGGTCATGCCACTGCTCGACACCCAGATTGACGGCTTCGGCGAGCTGTTCCGCCACATTACCTATCAGGAACTGGGTACCTCTACGGTACAGAGCCGTGCCCTCGGCGGTCTGGCCAACCGCACCGCCGTGTTCTGCCTGCCGGGCTCTACCGGTGCCTGCCGTACCGGCTGGAGCGGCATTCTGGCCGAGCAGCTCGATGCCAGCCACAAGCCTTGCAACTTCGTTCAGCATCTGGTGAGCGCATGAGCGAGCTGACCCACATCAATGCCTCGGGCGAGGCCAACATGGTCGATGTCAGCGACAAGGCGGTGACGGTACGCGAAGCCCGGGCCGAAGCCTGGGTGCTGATGGCCGACGAGACCCTGCAACTGATCCTGAGTGGCCGGCACCACAAAGGGGATGTGTTCGCCACCGCCCGCATCGCCGGCATCATGGCCGCCAAGAAAACCGCCGATCTGATCCCGCTGTGCCATCCGCTGGCGCTGTCCAAGGTGGAAGTGCAACTGACCGCCGACGCCGAACGGGGCGGGGTGCAGATCAGCAGTTACTGCAAATTATCCGGCCAGACCGGGGTGGAAATGGAAGCGCTCACCGCCGCCTCGGTGGCGGCGCTGACCATCTATGATATGTGCAAGGCGGTGCAGAAAGACATGCGCATCGAAGGCGTTCGCCTGCTGGAAAAACGCGGCGGCAAATCGGGGGATTTCACGGCATGACCATCAAGGTGGTATTTTTCGCTCAGGTACGCGAACTGGTCGGGCAGGATGAACTGAACCTGACGGAGGACTACGCCAACGTGGAGTCGCTGCGCCAGGCATTGGTGACCCGGGGCGACAAGTGGGCGCTGGCGCTGGCCAACGACAAGTTGCTGGCGGCGGTCAATCACACCATAGTGCCGCTCGACACCCCGGTGAAGTCGGGGGATGAAGTGGCCTTCTTCCCACCGGTTACCGGAGGTTGAGATGATTCGGGTACAAACTGCCGACTTCAGTCTGGGCGACGAATACGCCGCGCTCAGCCAGTCGCACCAGACCGGTGCCGTGGTCACCTTTATCGGCAAGGTGCGGGAAATGAACCAGGGCGCGGCGGTCAGCGGCATGACCCTGGAACACTATCCGGGTATGACCGAGCACGCGCTGCAACAGATAGTGGATCAGGCCCACACCCGCTGGCCGTTGCTGGAATGCCGGGTGATCCACAGAGTCGGGCCGCTGGCGCTGGGCGATCAAATCGTGTTTGTCGGGGTGGCCAGCCAGCACAGAGAGGCGGCATTCGAGGCCTGTCATTTCATCATGGACTACCTCAAGACCCGGGCGCCGTTCTGGAAGAAAGAACAAACCGACGATGGCGAACGCTGGGTAGAGGCGAAAGACAGCGACACCCAGGCGGCGGAAAAATGGCACGAGTGATCTCCGTCTCTTTCTCCTCTTGGTATCAAACGGACTCCGGTATTACTGATGCATCGCTCATGGCAGCTTGAGGTTCAGGGTCGTCGGCTGGCGGTAATGGAGTGGGGCGACCCGCAAGGGGTGCCGGTGGTGGCGCTGCACGGCTGGCTCGACAATGCCGCCGGCTTTACCCTGCTGGCTCGATATTTACCACAGATACGGCTGATTGCCCTCGATCTGGCCGGACACGGCCTGTCGGATCACCGCGCCGCCGGCCAGCCCTATTACATCTGGGACAACGTGGCCGATGTGCTGGCCCTGGTCGACGAACTGAAATTGAAACGGGTGGCGCTGCTGGGACATTCGATGGGGGCAAGCATTGCGACGCTGCTGGCGGGCAGCTTTCCCGAGCGGGTCAGCCGCTTGTTTCTGCTCGATGGCTTGGCCCCGCGCCATTACCGTGCTGACAGTCTGCCCGAGCAAATGGCGGCAGCCCTGCGAAAAGGCAACCGCATACGCCGCCGGGGTTGGCGCCCTTATGAACAATTTGAACAGGCGGTACAGGCCCGCATGGGCGGCCGCTACCCGGTCAGCCGCGAGGCTGCCATCTGGCTGCTGGAGCGGAGCCTGGAGCAAAGACCCGATGGCTGGTGCTGGCGCCACGATATTGCCCTGTCACAGCCTTCGGTCGTGCGTTTGTGCGAGCAGCAAATCGCCGCCTTTCTCACGCGTCTGACCATGCCGGTGCTGCTGATGATGGCGGAGCGGGGCGACGAGCTGGACGGCGTTGAGCCATTGACTGAACTCGTACGGGATCTTGAGCTGAAAGTACTCGACGGCGGCCACCATATGCATCTGGAAGCAAAAGCGGCGGCACAGATTGCCGATTGGATCGGTGAGCGACTGACCTAAAGCAGCGAGTTAGCGGCATCGCCCCGAGCCCCGCTCCTAAGCAGAGCTGCATCACAGGTGTGGTTCTGCCGACATTCCCGCCCCCTCTCTTGTCATTCCCGCGCACCTTCGCTTGTCATCGGCGAAGGCGGGAATCCAGAGCCGGTAACGCAGAACGGTCAGACTGCGAGTCGGCTGCAAAACACTGGCCCCCGCCTTCGCGAGGGTGACGATAAAGGCAAACCAGCCCCAGCATCCACATCAGTTACGCGGCATTACCTAGACGATAAACTCCAGGGCAATGCCATCTCTCTCTACCCGTACCACCTTCATCATGAGGGGGGGCAGGGTCTGATCCCAGTCCGGGTCCAGGACTTTAGCTTCAAACAACATGCCCGGTGAAAAATCCGAAGAAGTGGCGACTTCTACCAGGACACCGCTTTCGGACATGTTTCTGATATTACCTTTGATGGGCCCAAAGTGTTCGTTACTCAGGCATATACTGCAGTTCGTTTTACGGCGCGGGTGATAGCGGCGGTCTTCCATTGCCTGTTCCCCCAATGTCTGTGTTTAATGCGGTTCCATCGGCATGAAAAGAGCCTGACGGGTCCTTCAGGTCTCAAGTATAGGCAGGTCTTGAAGCATCGAGGGCAATATCTATAAAGACACAGATATTCATGCTGTGGAACAAGGCAGTCATCATCTGTGTCTGGAGGAAGAGGCTGCCGTGTGGATCGGCGAACGGCTGGCTTAAAGCAGCGAATCCTGAGGCGGAGTGTCTTGCTGGACCAGTTCCAGTTCCAGCTGTTTCTTGCGGGCGGCGGCCAGCACCCGGCGCTTGCGATCCTGGCACAGGCGAATGACCTCGCGCTTTTGTCCCGAGCTGAACTGCAGCCAGTTGAAGCGTTCGTCCCGGCTGCGAAAGCAGCCCTTGCAGTAGCCTCTGTTATTGACCTGACAGACGCCGATACAGGGGCTGGGTACCTCGAAAAACTCCAGTTGCTCCATTTGTTTCCTCCCAATGCTCCCTAAATGGAGCATATTTCACCGCCTTCGGCAAGCGGCCCGCTGTTTAGAGAGGCAACAGAGTTGCCTCTTCCCGTTAACTCGAATGCCAAGAAGAGGAAACAGGGATTGCCTCAGCCGACCGTCAAATGCCAGGGATGGCATTTGTTGAGCGATACAGGGATGTACTCGCAGCGTGTCGGAGGGGGCAACCCTGTTGCCTCTTTCCGCCGCTAGCCTACAGCCAGTCCCTCATTCGGTACCAGGCCATGGCCAGCACCAGTGCCGGGGTGCGTAATAAGCGGCCACCGGGAAAGTCGTGATGCGGGATCTTGCCGAACAGATCGAAGCGCTCGGCCGAGCCTGCGATAGCATCGGCCATCAGGTTGCCGGCCATGCCGGTGAGGGCGATGCCGTGGCCGGAAAAACCCTGGGCAAAATAGACGTTGCCGTTCAGGCGGCCGAAGTGCGGTGCCCGGTTCATGGTGATGCCCACATAGCCGCCCCAGGTGTATTGCTGTTTCACGTCCTTGAGCTGGGGGAACACCCGGCGCAGTCGCTGGCCCATGGCGCCGGCCAGATTGAGCGGATCCAGCCGGGAGTAACTGACCCGGCCGCCGAACAGCAGCCGGGTGTCGGCACTCAGGCGAAAGTAGTCGAGTACGAAGTTGATGTCCGCCACCGCCATGTTGTTTTTGATAAGCGCTTTAGCTCGCTCGGCACCGAATGGTTCGGTGGCGGTGATATAGGTACCCACCGGCATGATCTTGCGCTCTATGTCCGGGGCTATGCCTTCCAGATAGGCGTTGCCGCACAGCAACAGATGCCGACAGCGCACCCGGCCCCGGGCCGTGTGGGCCACGGGCGTGGCGCCTTGTTCGATGCGGGTGACGGCCGTCTGCTCATAAAACTGCGCGCCGGCCTTCTGGGCCGCCTGCACCAGCCCCAGGGTGTAGTTGAGCGGATGCACATGGCCGCTGTCGGGATCATAGAGACCGCCGAGATAAGACTCGGTGGCCAGCTCTGCCTGTACCTGCTCCTTGCTCCACAGTTGCAGGCTGTCGTAGCCGAAGTGACGACGCAGATCATCGGCCCAGCCTTCCAGCTCGGTCAGGTGGCGGGGTTTGACCGCCGCATGCAGGTGGCCGTCGGCCAGATCGCAGTCGATGGCATGGGTCTTGATGCGCTGGCGCATCTGGGTCATGGCTTCCAGCGAGATGTCCCACAGCGCCCGGCTGGCGTCCTGGCCGACCATGCTGGTGAGTCTGGACTGATCGCAGGCGTAGCCGAAAATCATCTGGCCACCGCTGCGCCCGGAGGCGCCCCAACCGACCCGATGGGCTTCCAGCACCGCCACCTTGTAGCCCTTTTCCGCCAGCGATAGCGCGGCCGAGGCGCCGGTGATGCCGGCACCGACGATACACACGTCCACATCCAGGTCTTGCTCCAGGGTCGGGTAGCTCAGGGGCAGGTTGAGGGAGGCGGCATAGTAGGAATCGGCGTGCGGCTGCATAAGGGCTCCGTTAGTTGGCTTAAACCAGGTGTTGGTACCACTGGTATTCCAGCGGGGTCACGTGCTGGTCGAATTCGGCCAGCTCGAAGCGCTTGTTGATAAGGTAGGCGCGGTGAAACTCCTTGCCCAGATACTGGGACAGCCGGTGCGACTGGGCGAAGCGGTCCAGCGCATCCTGCCAGCGATAGGGCAACAGCGGCAAGTCCAGCTTGTTGGCATCGCCCTGAATGGGGGCCGGGGCCTGCAGCTGCTCGCTGATGCCGTGATCCACCGCCGCCAGAATGGCCGCCACCACCAGATAGGGGTTGGCATCGGCCCCGGCCACCCGGTGCTCCAGCCGGGTATTGGCCTTGTCGCCGGACGGCACACGCAGCGCCACGGTGCGGTTGTCGAAGCCCCAGCTGGCGTGCAGCGGCACAAACATGTGTGGTTGCAGCCGACGGTAGGAGTTGGCGTTGGGGGCAAACAGCGCCATGCATTCGGGCAGCATGCTGCAGTTGCCGGCAATGGCCTGGCGCAACAGCTCGTGATCCTCGGCGAACACGTTATTGCCCGCTTCGTCGAGCAGGCTGACGTGAATGTGCATGCCGGAGCCGGCCTGGCCATTATAGGGTTTGGCCATGAAGGTGGCGTACATGCCTTCCTTGTTGGCCACCGCCTTGATGGCGCGCTTGAGCAGCACCGCCTGATCGCAGGCGTCCACCGCGTTGTGCTGGTGGGTCAGGTTTATTTCGAACTGGCCCGGGGCATATTCGGCCACGGCGTTGTCGGCAGGAATCTGCTGCAGCTTGCACACTTCCGACACCCGCACCAGAAAGTCTTCCCAACTGTCGAGATCGTCGAGCGAATAGACCTGGGTGTCGTGCATGCGTTCATCGGTGCCCGGCAGAATCGGCGGCTGGGGCAGGCCATCGGCCCCTTCTTTCTGATCCACCAGATAGAACTCCAGCTCCACCGCCACACAGGGGCGCAGGCCCTTGTCCAGCAGCCGTTGTATCACCTTCTGCAAGACATGGCGCGGATCGGCGAAAAAGGGGCTGCCGTCCGTCTCTTCCATGGTCATCAGGATCTGGCCGGACGGGGTCTTGTGCCAGGGTACCGGCACCAGGGTATGGGGCAGCAGCCGGCACAGGCGATCGCTGTCTCCCTGGGCCAGCCCCAGGCCGGTTTCTTCTACCGTCTGGCCGGTGATGTCGAGCGCAAACACAGACGCGGGCAGGCAGATGCCATCGCGCAGGGCTGTTTCCATGGCGCTGCTTTGAATGCGCTTGCCTCTGAGTACCCCGTTGAGATCGCACAGCATCAGATCGATGGACTGATAATCGGCCCAGGGGCTGTCGGGCGCCGAGTGATGGTGTTTGCGAGGGTCCTTGATCATGTCGTCATCCTTAACGTGCGCTTGCCATCTGGTCAGTTAATCATGCAAGCAGGTGTTTAATATATGGGTATTTTGGTGAATCTTGATTTCGGTCCCGTTCCGGCTCATTGTGATAATGAATCATTTGTCTGGTAATAATTTCTATGTATAGCATGAACTTAGCCAAAGATAGTCTATGCTTTCCCTTATTTCCCACACCACGGGTATGAATAATGAGTGTTCAAGATCCTGAAAAGCGCGACATGGAATGGTTACGGCTGTGGATGCAGCAGCACGCCATTACCGAGGTGGAGTGCCTGTTGCCGGACTTTACCGGCAACGCCCGGGGCAAGATATTGCCCGCCAGCAAATTCCTCAAGGAAGGGGGCATGCGGCTGCCGGAGAATATCTTTCTGCAGACCGTCAATGGCGACTGGCCGGACGATGACAATATCGACTGGACCGAACGCGACATGGAACTGCACGCCGACATCAATACCCCCCGGCTGGTGCCCTGGGCCAGCGAGCCGACGGCCCAGGTGATTCACGATTGCTTCGACGCCGACGGCAATCCGGTCGACATGGCGCCGCGTAGCGTGTTGCGCCGGGTGCTCAACCTCTATGAGGCCCAGGGCTGGCGCCCGGTGGTGGCGCCGGAGCTGGAGTTCTTTCTGGTCAAGAAAAACGAGGACTGGGACTATCCGCTGGAGCCGCCCATCGGTCGTAACGGCCGGCCCGAGACGGCCCGCCAGTCGTTCAGTATCGACGCGGTCAACGAATTCGATCCCATCTTCGAGGACATGTACGACTTCTGCGAAGCCCAGGGGCTGGAGGTAGACACCCTGATCCACGAGTCGGGCGCGGCACAGATGGAGGTCAACTTCATTCACGGCGATGCGCTGGATCTGGCGGATCAGGTGTTTCTGTTCAAGCGCACCATGCGCGAAGCGGCCATGCGCCATGACGTCTACGCCACCTTCATGGCCAAGCCGATGAAGAACGAGCCGGGCAGCGCCATGCACATCCATCAGAGCCTGATCGATGCCAATGGCAACAATCTGTTTGCCAATGCCGATGGCAGCCACAGCGAGCTGTTTCTGCACTTTATCGGCGGCATGCAGCACTACATTCCCAGCGCGGTGGCGCTGTTTGCGCCCAACGTCAACTCCTATCGCCGACTGGCGTTTGGTGACTCGGCGCCGCGCAACATGGCCTGGGGCGAAGATAACCGCACCGTGGGCCTGCGGGTGCCGCGTTCGGTGCCGGCCGACCGGCGGATTGAAAACCGCTTTGCCGGGGCCGATGCCAACCCCTATCTGGCGCTGGCCGCCAGCCTGGCCTGTGGTTACCTGGGCATGATGAACAAGATAGCACCCACAGAGCAGATACAGGGCAGCGCCTATAACATGCCCTTCGGCGTGGCCCGCAGCCTGGAAGAAGCGCTGCTGGAACTGGAGCAATGCGATGAATTGTGCCAGTTGCTGGGCCCCCGCTTCGTCAACGCCTTTATTTCGGTCAAACGCAAGGAATACGAGGCCTTCTTCACCGTGATCAGCGCCTGGGAACGGGAGTTTCTGCTACTGAACGTGTGACAGACACCGGCGTGAAACCGTCGGCAACCAGCCGGGCAGGCCGAAGCCGTCCCTGAAACTGGCCGTAGGGTCGAATTTATTCGACCGATAAATCTCAATGGAATGGGTATAACGCACAGGGAGTCAAGCATGGCAAAGCTACCGAAGAGTCCGTTGCAACAACTGGATGCGGCCCATCATCTGCATCCCTTTACCGACAGTCAGGCGCTGCATCACAAAGGCGCCCGGGTAATTGAGCGGGGCGAGGGCGTGTATCTGTGGGATGCCGACGGTAACCGTATTCTCGACGCCATGGCCGGACTCTGGTGCGTCAACCTGGGCTATGGCCGGGAAGAGCTGGTGCAGGCCGCCGAGCAGCAGCTGCGCCGGCTGCCCTATTACAATCTGTTCTTTCAGACCACCCACCCCAGGGCCACCGAGCTGGCGGCCAGCCTCGCCACCCTGCTGCCTGGCGACATGGAGCACCTGTTTTTTACCGGCTCCGGCTCCGAGTGCAACGATACCGTGGTGCGTATGGTGCGCCATTACTGGGCCGAGCAGGGCCAGCCCGAGCGCAACACCATCATCAGCCGCCACAACGCCTATCACGGCTCCACCCTGGCCGGCGCCTCGCTCGGCGGCATGAAGCCCATGCATGCCCAAGGCGGCTTGCCGCTGCCCGGCATAGTGCATATCGACCAGCCTTATTATTTCGGCGAAGGCGGGGGCCAGAGCCCGCACCAGTTTGGTCTGCAGCGGGCCCGTCAGCTCGAGCAGAAAATTCTGGAGTCGGGGCCGGACAAGGTGGCGGCCTTTATCGGCGAGCCCATTCAGGGTGCCGGTGGTGTCATTATTCCGCCCGACTCTTACTGGCCGGAAATTCAACGCATCTGCCGGCAGTATGACATTTTGCTGGTGATGGACGAGGTGATCTGCGGCTTTGGCCGCACCGGTCACTGGTTTGCCAGCGAATATTACGGCCTGCAGCCGGATCTGCTGTGCATGGCCAAGGGCATCACCTCCGGCTATATCCCGCTGGGGGCGGTAGCGGTCGGGGCGCGGGTGGCCCAGGGGCTGATAAGCGGCGGCGAGTTCTTTCACGGCTTCACCTATTCCGGCCACCCGGTGGCCTGTGCGGTGGCGCTGGCCAACATCGCGGTGATGCAAAAGGAGCGGCTGGTGGAGCGGGTGCACGACGACATAGGCCCCTATCTGCAGCAGGAGTGGGCCAGCCTCGGCAGTCACCCCCTGGTGGGGGAAACCCGGGGTCTGGGGCTGCTGGCGGCGCTGGAGCTGGTGGCCGATAAAAGCGACAACCGGCGCTTTGACGAGGATGTCGGGGCCGGAGTCATCTGCCGCGAACACTGTTTCGAGCTGGGCCTGGTAATGCGGGCAGTGGGCGACACCATGATTATTTCGCCGCCGCTGGTGATCGGCAGGCTCGAAGTCGACGAGTTGATAACCAAGGCGCGTCAGGCGCTGGATCTGACTTACCAAACACTGATGAAATGACAAGGATGGAGAGACGCAGCTGGTCCGCAGCGCTGGCATCCGAAGGAGAAGACATCATGGAGCTTGCCGAACGACTGAAATGGCTGCGGGGCCGTCATGGCCTGACCCAGCGTGAGCTGGCCCGTCGGGCCGGGGTGAACAACAGCCTGATCTCGCAAATCGAGCAGGCGGCGGTCAACCCTTCGGTGGCCACGCTCAAGCGCATACTGGACGGCTTTCCCATCACTATGGGCGCCTTTTTCAGCCTGGAACAGGAACCGGTTCGACAGTGCTTTTTTCGCCAGCAAGACCTGTTGCCCATGCAGAGCGGTGAGGTGCAGATGTGGCTGCTGGGCCCGCTGCACCGGGGCCACAAACTGGCGCTGCAACGGGAGCGGTATCCGCCGGGGGCCGACACCGGTCCCGAAATGCTGAGTAACGAGGCGGAGGAAGCCGGTCTGGTTCTGAGTGGCGAAATCGAGGTCACGGTGGGGGAGCAGTGCTGCGTGTTGCAGGCCGGCGATGGCTATTATTTCGATACCCGCCAGCCCCATCGATTTCGCAATATCGGCAAGGTACCGTGCGAGCTTGTCTCGGCGGCGACCCCACCTACTTTCTAGCGGTATCGGTACCGTCCTGTAGCTTGCAAATAATTGAATGTGAAAACGCAAACGCGCAAGATGAAGGTAACCAACGATTTATTGACGCCGTCTCGCCGCCTGGCGCCGGGATGGCATCATCGACAACATTGAGTACAGAGGTGGATATGGATATCGGGGTACTACGGGAAATCAAGAATAACGAATATCGGGTCGGCATGACCCCCGGCGGGGTCAAGGAGCTGGTGCGAGATGGCCATAGCGTGCTGGTGCAGTGTGGGGCCGGCAGCGCCATCGGCCTGTGCGATGAAGATTATGCCGCCGCCGGCGCCGAGCTGGTGTCGGAGGCGAGCGAGGTGTTTGCGCGGGCGGAGATGGTGGTCAAGGTCAAGGAGCCTCAGCCTGAGGAATACCAACAGCTGAGACCCGGCCAGTTGCTGTTTACCTACCTGCATCTGGCGCCGGATCTGGCTCAGACACAGGGGTTGCTGAAGTCCGGTTGTACCGCCATCGCCTACGAGACCGTCACCGATGCCCGGGGCGGCCTGCCCTTGCTGGCGCCGATGAGTGAGGTGGCCGGCCGCATGGCGATACAGGCCGGTGCCCACTGTCTGGAAAAAGCCCAGGGCGGACGAGGCGTGCTGCTGGGTGGCGTGCCGGGCGTGGCCCCGGGCCGGGTACTGGTACTGGGCGGCGGTGTGGTGGGCATCAACGCCGCCCGCATGGCGCTCGGGCTGGGCGCCGATGTAACCATACTCGACAAGTCACTGGCGCGCTTGAAAGAGCTGGACGGCCTTTACGGCCCCGGGCTGAAAACCCTGTATTCCACCGCCGATAACATCGAGTTTGAATTGTCTCGCAGCGATCTGGTGATCGGCGCCGTGCTGATCCCGGGGGCGGCGGCGCCACGGTTGGTAACCCGCGACATGCTCAAGCTGTTGCCTCAGGGCGCCGTGCTGGTGGATGTGGCCATCGATCAGGGCGGCTGTTTCGAAACCAGCCGTGCCACCACCCATCAGCAGCCGACCTTCGAGGTAGATGGCATCGTCCATTATTGTGTGGCCAACATGCCGGGCGCGGTAGCGCGTACCTCGACTTTTGCCCTGACCAATGCCACCTTGCCCTTTATTCAGGCGCTGGCCAACCAAGGCTGGCGGCAGGCGCTGCAGCAGGACGAGCATCTGGCTCGTGGCCTCAACGTGCACCAGAATCAGGTGGTCTGCCAGGCGGTGGCCGAGGCTCATGGCCTGAGTCATACCCCGCTTGATCAGGTGTTGACCACGAACTGAGCAGGCGGCCTGCCCACGTAAGGATAGTTGACGATGGCGCTGAGTAGAGAGCAGGAAGCGCGCGCCCGGGCGCGATTTACCGATGATATGGACGAGGTCGGCGATGCCGAGCTGCATCAGGCGGCCCGTGAGGGCGAACGCAAGCTGGACCGGCTCGCCGACACGCCGCCGGCCGCGCTGCTTGACTGGTGGCAAGAGCTGAAACTGATGGTGAGTCTGCTCAACGACTACCGCAAGGGTGACTACCGGGCCGTGCCCTGGAAGGTGATGGCCGCCTTGACCGGGGCCGTCATCTATTTTGTATCACCGCTGGATGTGGTGCCGGACTTTCTGCCGCTGGCCGGTTATCTGGATGATGCGCTGGTGATCAAGCTGGCACTGGATCTGGCTCGCGCCGATCTGGCCCGATACGCTGCTTGGAAAGCGCAACAGCCTGGTGAATGAACTGAACACCGAATTTCTGTCTGGCCACGCCACCTTGATTCGGCTGGGTCTGGCCTTGTTGCTGGGCACCCTTATCGGCATTCAGCGCGGCTGGCAAAGCCGGGACAGTCAGACCGGGCAACGGGTGGCGGGCATACGCACCCACGCGCTGGTCGGTCTGTTTGGCGGCCTGGTGGCCTTGCTCGGCAGCCACGTCGGTCAGTGGTTGATTGGCGTCGGCCTGCTGGGAATGATGGCATTGACGCTGGTGGCTTACCGGGCGCGCAGCCGGGATCTGGCCGACTACAGCATCACCGGCAGCATGGGGCTGGTGCTCACCTTCTGCTTCGGGGCCCTGGCGCTGCTCGATGACCCGGCCATTGCCGCTACCGCGGCGGTGATCACCGCCTTTATTCTGGACAACAAGCGCGAAATTCACGGTCTGCTGCAAAAACTGCAAGAGCATGAACTGGATGCGGGACTCAAGCTGTTGCTGATTTCGGTGGTGATGCTGCCCTTGTTGCCCAACCGGGCCATGGGGCCGGGCGGCGCCATCAACCCCTTTGAAATCTGGTGGATGGTGGTGCTGATCGCCTCCATTTCCTTTCTCGGCTACTTTGCCATCCGGCTGGGAGGCACCGAAAGGGGGATCTTCTTTACCAGCCTGTTTGCCGGCCTCACTTCCTCCACGGCGCTGACCCTGCATTATGCCCGGCTGTCGCGCACCTCGCCGGTGCTGGCGCCGCTGCTGGCCGCCGGTATTCTGCTGGCCTGCGGCACCATGTTTCCCCGTATTCTGGTGTATTGTGCGCTGATCAACCCGGCGTTGCTGGCCACGCTGTGGCTGCCGGTGCTGGTGATGACCCTGTTGCTGTATGGTCCGGCGGCGATGATCTGGTATCGGCACCGGGGCAGTAAGCTGGTGGATCAGCCCAGCCTCGACATGAATCCACTCGATCTGAAGGCGGCGTTTTTCTTCGGCGGTCTGATTCTGGTGATCATGTTGCTCGGCGAATGGTTGAAAGCGCTGCTGGGGAACGCCGGTATCCTGTTGCTGGCGCTGGTCTCTGGGGTGACCGATGTGGATGCCATTACCCTGTCGCTGAGCCGAATGTCACTCACGGGTATCGATCATGGCACCGCGGTACTCGGCATCGTGCTGGCGGCTTCGGTCAACAACCTGGTGAAAACGGCGATGGCGCTGACCCTGGGCGACCGCGCCCTGGGACGACGGGTCGCGCTGGCCATGGCAGCCTCGCTGCTGGGCGGTTTGCTGGTGGCTTGGGGAGTGAATTGAAAAGGCCCGGAAAACCGGGCCTTAGGGCTAATACCAATCCCACTAAACAAATGATCTATTTCATTTTCGTATAAAAATCGAACAAAGGGCCCGCTCCGCCGACTCGCCGTGAATACCTCCCTGTAGGCTCCACCGCGCCATCCTTGGCGCGGAGGGTCGGCGGAGCAGATCCCTTTGTCCTCCTTGATGCACCGGCGTTGCCTGTTGGCGTCGTCTACAGGCAACTCGATGCTCGAGAAGAGGCAACAGAGAACGGCTCCCACGACCGTGAAATGCCAAGGACGGCATTTCCGAGCCCCCAGGGGGCGAGCTTGCCTCGCCGTGACGAACGGTTGCAGCCTGACCGAGCATCCAGTGAATGTTCGCAGCAGGCTGCAACGGTGAGTGTCATTTACCAGTGGCGTGTCGAGGGAGACGGCTGTGTTGCCTTCGGTATCTGAGGCCTCAATATGATCAGATGCTTAATGGAATTGATATAAATTGAAAAGGCCCGGAAAACCGGGCCTTGATGCTTGCCGAAGCGAACGGCGGTTATGCCGGCAGCAGCTCTCTGTGCAGGTCGATGATCACCTGATTGGCGTTGTCTTCCTGTACCAGGAAGCACAGGTTGTGCGGGCTGGCACCATAGCAGATCATGCGAATGTTGACGTTTTCCAGCGCCTGAAACACCCGGGTGCCGGTGCCGTTGACTTCGCTCATGCGGTTGCCGATCAACGCCACCAGCGCCAGGCCCTGTTCGACCTTGAGGTGACAATGCTTGCCGAGTTCGGCCTGCACTTCCTCGGTCAGCAGCTCGGCACCGGCGTCCAGGGTCAGCGACACGCTGATCTCGGAGGTGGTGATCAGGTCGACCGAAATCTTGTGCTTGGCCAGAATGCCGAACACCTCGGCCAGAAATCCGTGCACCTGAAACATGCTTTGGTTGGTCAGGGTCAGCAACACTTGATTGCGACGCAGGGCCAGGGCGCGGAACAGCGGCTGGCTGGGGGTGCTGTTGCGAATCCAGGTGCCACCCGCTTCCGGCGCCTTGCTGGAGCCGACAAACACCGGAATCTGCTTGCGTACCGCCGGTTGCAGGGTAGCCGGGTGCAGCACCTTGGCACCGAAGGTGGCCATTTCGGAGGCTTCGCTGAAGCTGATTTCGGGAATGGCGCGGGCGTCACTCACCAGCCGCGGATCCGTGGTGTAGATACCGGGCACATCGGTCCAGATTTGCACGGCGATGGCGTCCAGCGCCTCGGCCAGCAGGGCGGCGGAAAAATCGCTGCCGCCCCGACCCAGGGTGGTGGTGCGACCGTCCTGAGCGGCGCCGATAAAGCCCTGGGTCACCACCAGCTGGTTGTCGCACAGCGGTGTGAGTTCCTTTTCCACTTCGGCACGCAGGGTGGCCAGATCCGGGGCGGCCCGGCTGAAACGATCGTCGGTACGCATCACTTTGCGTACATCAAACCATACCGCCGGAGTGCCGCGGTGGCGCAACAGCTCGACAAACAGCTTAGTAGACATCATCTCGCCCTGGGCCACGATTTCATCGTGCAGTGCCTTGGTGGGACTGATGGCGGCGCTGTCGGACAGCTCCTTGATATGAACCAGAATATCCTCGATATGCCGGGTCAGCATGTCGGGCTTGTCCAGGCTGTCGAGAATGCCTTGCTGAATATCGGTCAACTGTTGCAGCAGGGTGGCGCGAACCTCGGGCTGTTGTTCGCCCGAGGCCAGGGCCACCAGCAGGTTGGTGACGCCGGAACTGGCGCTCAGTACCGCCAGGCGGGTATCGGGGTTTTGTTCAAGAATGGCGGCGCAACGGCTCATGGCGTCGGCATCGGCGACGCTGGTTCCACCAAATTTGGCAACGGTTAACTGACTCAAGTGCAGCTCCTTGATATATGTATATGATAAGTAACGGGGAAACGGCTGCAGAGACGGGAAAGGTCACTTAGAAGCACGCCACCCACAGGTGACAACCCGAAGGATTCAGCCTTCGTAGCCGAGGATGATACGCTGCCCCGCATCATCCTCTCGGCGTTATCTCCCCTGACCGGCGATCCTGGGAGTGGGAGCTCCTCCTGCCGGCTGCCTGAATAACGCGCCTCTTCTTGCCCGATAGTCGGGCTGCCATATAAGTACTGACTCTGTCTGTCGCTGTCAATAATTAAGTGGTCAAAACCGGGCTATATCGATGTTATAGCACATCTTTCATCATGATCTTGGAGCGACGCTGGAAGTTGTAGAGTGCCTGCTTGCCCATCGGCAGGGCGCTGACATCCACCGGTTCGAAGCCACGCTCCCGAAACCAGTGAATGGAACGGGTGGTCAGAATAAACAGCCGGCTCATGCCGCGCTTCTTGGCCTGCTCTTCCACCTTCTGCAACAGCATATCGCCCCGGCTGCCCCGGCGATAATCGGGATGAATGGCGACACAGGCCATCTCGGCCATCGCCTCCTCCGGAAAAGGATAGAGGGCGGCACAGCCGATGATGGCACCGTCTTTCTCGATGATGGTGAACTGATCGACTTCCATTTCCAGTTGCTCGCGGGAGCGACGCACCAGAATACCTTCTTCTTCCAGCGGGCGGATCAAATCCAGGATACCGCCGATATCGTCGATACGGGCCTGGCGTGCCTGCTCGGCACTCAGACTGACCAGTTGGGTACCCAGACCGTCACGGGTGAACAGTTCCTGAATCAGGGCCCCGTCTTCCTTGTAGCTCACCAGGTGGCTGCGTGGCACCCCGGCGCGACAGCTGGAAATGGCGGCCCGCAGATAACGGGCGGTGCCGGACAGGGTGTCGCCATCGGACATAAGGCGCTGCAGATGCTCTTCGGCCTGTTCGGGAAACAGCTCCGGAATAGCCACGCCTTCGTCGTCGAGCACGCCGCGCTGTGAGCAGAACCCGATCAGCTTGGTGGCTTTTAGTTCGATGGCCAGCCGTCGGGCCAGCTCTTCGGACGACAGATTGAAGCTTTCACCGGTCACCGAAAAGCCGATGGGAGAGATCAACACGGTGGCGCCGTTGGACAGCTGGTGATGAATGGTGTCGGTATGAATGCGGCGTACCCGGCCGGAATGCTGATAGTCCACGCCATCGTCCACACCCAACGGCTGGGCGGTCACAAAGTTGCCGGTCACCACATTGATGCGGGCATTCTGCATGGGCGTATTGATCAGCCCCATCGACAGCCGGGCCATGATGTCCATCTGCAAGCCGCCACAGACATTTTTGATGATGCGAAAACTGTGCTCGTCGGTCACCCGGGTGTGCTTGTGAAAAACATTTTCCAGACCGGCTTCTTCCAGCCCCTGATCGATTTGCGGCCGGGCACCAAAGACGATAACCAGCCGAATGCCGAGGCTGGTCAGCAGCGCGATATCGGTAATGATATTGGGGAAATTATCCTGATCGATGGCTTCGCCACCGAGCATGACCACGAAGGTGGAGCCCCGGTGCAGATTGACATAGGGGCTGGATTGACGAAATGCCTTGACCAGGGCGGCATCGGTATCGCGCACGGACTGTCCTTTGATGACGGAAGATAATATAAGTCCATGATCGTGAAAATTAATGCAAAAAACAAGATTAAATATTTACTTTTTGGCTGTCGACAGCGCATCGGCATGCGACGGGGAAGGGCCTTTTCGGGTCTGATTCGACACCCCCCTTGTTGTGGCGGAGGCCAGGTTCCGCTGTGTTAATCCTGACGCATTTTGATATGAAAAATGCGAGCGAGCGCCAATAAAGCGGCCTGCCTTGCCGGGGGCTTTATGTTAACCTTTTTAGGGTTTTACCCGTTCGCGCGGGGAAAATCGGTAACTATAGCCACAATAAAGCTAAAACAACAAAAGCGAGAACAACAATGCAAAGGAAACTGTGCTTACTCACTCTGGGGGGGCTGGCAGCGCTGTTCAGTACCTCTGTGTTTGCGGCCGGAGGTCAACTGGACTTAACCGGTACGTCTGTCGGCATCTTCGCCGTGGTTATCTTCGTGATTGCCTATCTGCTGGTGATGGGCGAAGAATATCTGCATCTGCGCAAGTCCAAGCCGGTGCTGATTGCCGCCGGTATCATCTGGGTTAGTATTGGCTGGACCTACATGGTCAACGGTATTCCCGGCGTCACCGAAGCCTCGTTTCGGCATAACCTGCTGGAATATTCCGAACTGCTGTTATTCCTGCTGGTGGCGATGACCTACATCAATGCCATGGAAGAGCGCCGACTGTTCGATGCCCTGCGGGCCTGGATGATACGCAAGGGTTTCAGCTACAAGTCGCTGTTCTGGCTGACCGGCTTGCTGGCCTTCTTTATCTCTCCTATTGCCGATAACCTGACCACGGCGCTGCTGATGTGTGCCGTGGTGGTCAAGGTGGCGGAAGGGGACAAGCGTTTCATCAACCTGTGCTGTATCAATATCGTGATTGCCGCCAACGCCGGCGGTGCCTTCAGCCCCTTTGGCGATATCACCACCCTGATGGTGTGGCAGGCCGGTATCGTCAAGTTCAACGAATTCTTCATTCTGTTCATTCCCGCCCTGCTCAACTATCTGGTGCCGGCAGCGGTGATGCATTTCTTTATCGAGAACCGCAAACCCGCCGCCCTCTATGAAGAGGTGGAGGTGAAACGCGGTGCCATTCGCATCGTACTGTTGTTCCTGCTGACCATCGCCACCGCCGTGACCTGCCACAGCCTGCTGCACCTGCCGCCGGTACTGGGCATGATGACCGGCCTGGGTTACCTGCAGTTTTTCGGTTATTACCTGCGCCGCACCCTGCCGGGCTCGCTGGCGCGCAAGCGGGTCATGGCCGAGAAACGGGGCGATGAAGAAGCGCTCAAGCGGCTGGGTAGCGTGGTGCCTTTCGACGTTTTCAACCGGGTGGCGCGGGCCGAGTGGGACACCCTGCTGTTCTTCTACGGCGTGGTGATGTGTGTCGGTGGTCTGGGCTACATGGGTTATCTGGCGCTGGTGTCGGAGCTGCTCTATACCGGCTGGGATGCGGTGTATGCCAACGTCGCCCTCGGTGTGATTTCGGCGGTGGTGGATAACATTCCGGTGATGTTTGCGGTGCTGACCATGGAGCCGGAAATGTCGCACGGCAACTGGTTGTTGATCACCCTCACTGCCGGTGTGGGCGGCAGCCTGCTGTCTATCGGCTCGGCCGCCGGGGTGGCGCTGATGGGCCAGGCCCGCGGCATGTACACCTTTTTCGGCCACCTCAAGTGGGCCCCGGTGATTTTTCTCGGCTATGTGGTGAGCATTCTGGCGCACCTGTGGCTGAACGCCGACAGCTTCAACGTTTTTGGCTGAATAACAGCCGTCAGCGTTAAGCCATAAATTTAAAACCAATCGCATTTAAACAATCGATTGGTTTTATTACTTTGTACGATCGGACAAAGGGCCCGCTTCGCCGACTCGCCTGCTGGCACCGTCTGCAGGCAACTCGGAAGAGAAGGAGGAGGTGGCAGGGATTGCCTCAGCCGACCTTCCGCTTCAGGGATGAAGTGGTAGAGCGTCACATGGATGTGCTTGAAGCGTGTCGGGAGAGGCAACCCTGTTGCCTCTTTGCGCACTCATTAATAACCAATCAACCAAGCGGTTGGTTTGCTCCCCAGTCGCCCATTTTTGTTTCTGCTCATAAAAAAGCCCCGGCATGGCTGCCGGGGCTTTGTAGTTGTTATAGTGGATCAGGTCAACCGGCGGTGCCGGTTAACGGCTTCTGGCGTCGGCGTTGCAGCCAGGCCACCAGGCCGAGCAACAGGAAGCCGGGGATCCATATCAGCTCCTTGAGCCAACGTTCGGTCGGTGCACGCACCACCAGAATTTGCTGGTCGAAGTCCAGACCGGCATCGGCGGCGGGGCTGGCGAAGGCCACGCTGTCGACCAGTACCTTGCCGTCATCTTCATACAGCATCAGCCCGAGTTTCTGCATTCGCTCTTCACCGTTGTCGCCTGCCGGTACCGGCAGTAACAGACTGAATTCCTGCGGGTCGCCGACCGCATCTACCCCGAGTATGCGCAGACGCAGCTTGCTCTCGGCATCAACCTGACCGATTACCTGCTCAAATTGCGCCGGCGGCACCTCGCGATAGGGGTCGTGCAGCATGTCCATCCAGAAGCCCGGACGGAACAGGGTAAAGGCCACCAGTAGCAGCAGAATTCCTTCATACCAGCGGCTGCGTACCAGGAAAAAGCCCTGGGTACCGGCGGCGAAGATCAGCATGGCGGCGGTGGAGATCACGAAGATAACCACCCCGTGCCAGAAACTCACATCAATCAGCAGCAGATCCGTGTTGAAGATGAACAGGAAGGGCAGGGCGGCGGTACGCAGACTGTAGTAGAAGGCGGTGACACCGGTCTTGATTGGGTCGCCCTTGGACACGGCCGCGGCGGCAAACGAAGCCAGCCCTACCGGAGGGGTGACGTCGGCCATGATGCCGAAGTAGAACACGAACAGATGCACCGCGATCAGCGGCACTATCAGGCCGTTTTGCTGCCCCAGGGTCACCACCACCGGTGCCAGCAGGCTCGACACCACTATGTAGTTGGCGGTGGTCGGCAGGCCCATGCCCAGTATCAGGCTGAATACCGCGATGAACATCAGCATCAACAGCAGATTGCCCATCGACAGCAGCTCGACCAGATCGGCCAGTACCAGCCCGACCCCGGTTTGCGACACGGCACCGACGATAAGCCCTGCGGCGGCGGTGGCGATACCGATGCCAATCATGTTGCGGGCGCCGGCCAGCAGGCCTTCACGCAAGTCGATAACGCCATCCATAAAGGTACCGTGCTCGTGCAGGCCGTCGGTGCGCATCCAGCTCAGCAGCGGGCGCTGAGTCAGCAGTATCACCACCAGCATCATGCTGCCCCAGAAGGCGGACAGTCCGGGCGACAGACGCTCGACCATCAAACACCAGACCAGTACCACCACCGGCAGCAGAAAATGCAGGCCGGACAACAGCACGGCGCGGGTTTGCGGCAGGGCGTCTAGCGGCGCATTCGGATCTTCCGGCTCCAGCGGCGCCACACTGGCGGCAATTTTCAGCAGGCCCAGATAAGCCAGTGCCAGCAACAGGCCCACGCCTTCCAGCACATAATCGCCCAGCACCGGCTTGAGCCAGCCGAGACCGTAATAGACGGCCAGCGACAGACCGCTGATCAGGGTGGCGCCAAAGGCAAAGCCGGTCAGACGGCGCAGCCAGGGTTTGGGCTGGTGGCCGCCGATGGGCTGCAGGCCGAGCTTGAGCGACTCGAGATGAACAATATACAGCAGGGCGATATAGGAGATGGCCGCCGGCAGAAAGGCGTGCTTGATGATCTCTACATAGGGCATGCCGATGTATTCGACCATCAAAAAGGCCGCCGCGCCCATCACGGGCGGCATGATCTGGCCGTTGACCGAAGAGGCGACCTCGACCGCGCCGGCCTTCTCGGCGGAAAAGCCGGTGCGCTTCATCATGGGAATGGTAAAGGTACCGGTGGTCACCACATTGGCGATGGAAGAGCCGGAGATCATCCCGGTCAGCCCGGAGGCGACCACCGCCGCCTTGGCCGGGCCGCCGCGCAGGTGGCCGAGCAGGCTGAAGGCTAGCTGAATGAAGTAATGGCCGGCACCGGCCCGCTCGAGCAGGGCACCGAACAGCACGAACAGAAACACGAAGCTGGTGGACACACCGAGGGCGATGCCGAACACCCCTTCGGTGGTAATCCACTGGTGGTTGGCCAGGGCGCTGAAACTGACCCCGCGGTGGGCCAGCAGGCTCGGCATGTAAGGACCGGCCAGGCTGTAGGCCAGAAAGACCAGGGCGATGATCGCCAGCGGCGGCCCCAGCGCCCGGCGAGTGGCCTCCAGCAGCAGCGTCATGCCGACACAGGCGGTGACCAGATCGGCGGTGGTGAGACTGCCGGGACGCTGCGACAAATCCTGATAAAACACAAACAGGTAGGCGGCGGCGGCGGCGGCAATCAGGCCGAGCACGATATCGAGCAGCGGCACCCGATTGCGCGGCGATTTATTGAAGGCGGGAAACACCAGAAACGCCAGCAGCAGGGCGAAGGCGAGGTGAATGGAGCGGGTTTCGGTGTTGTTGAGTACGCCAAAGCCGAAAATGAAAGGCAAGGGGGACGCGATCCAGAGCTGGAACAGTGACCAGCACAGGGCCAGCCCGGCAATCACCCTGGCCATGATGCCATCGGGCGTGCGCGCACCGACATCCTGGGCGATCAGCTCCTCTGCGGACAAGTGTTTTTCTGACATAGGGGATACCTATTTTGATGGTGCAACAGAAAGGAGAAAACCTCTCCCGTGATGACGGGAGAGGTTTGGTTGCCAGCAAATACCGATGTCAGACAGTGAGCCCGGTGACGGATATCTCACGGCTTACCGCATTGCCGGCAGACGGTTACAGCCAGCCTTTTTCCTTGTAGAAACGCGCGGCGCCTTCATGCAGCGGCGCGGTAATGCCGGCACTGATCATGTCTTCGGCCTTCAAATCGGCAAAGGCGGGGTGCAGACGCTTGAAACGCTCCAGGTTGTCGAACACGGACTTGACCAGCTGATAGACCACGTCTGCATCGGTTTCTGCCGTAGTGGCCAGCACCGCCTTGCCGCCGATGGAAGGAATCGGCTGATCAACCCCCGGATAGAGGCCGGCGGGAATGTTGGCGCGGGTGAAGTAGCTGGCCTTCTCCAGCAGGGTGTCGACACCGGCTCCTTCTACCGGGATCAGCTTGGCATCGGCGGTGGTCAGTGCTTCCTGAATGGCGCCACTGGGGTGACCCACTACATAGGTGATGGCATCCAGGTTGTTGTCGCCCAGGGCGGCGGCCATTTCAGCCGGCTTCAGCTCGGCGGCGAGAGAAAAGCTGTCTTTGGTCCAGCCGCTGGCCTGCATCAGTTCATCGAAGGTATCGCGGCTGCCGGAGCCGGGAACACCGATGTTGACGCGCTTGCCATTAAGATCCCCGATGCTGTCGATGTCACTGTCGTTACGCACCACCACGGTGAGAATTTCACTTTGCAGCGAGAAGACGGCGCGTAGATTGGCAACCGGTTTCTTGTCGAAGGGAGCCTGACCTTCCAGTGCCTTGAATTGGTGATCGGACTGAATAAAGCCGAAGTCGTAGTCACCGTTTTGCAGCGAGACGATATTGCCGACGCTGCCTGCCGATGAGGGAGCATTACATTTGATGTCATGCTCTTCGGCACCGCGGTTGAGAAAACGGCACACCGATTGGCCGGCGGTATAATAAACCCCGGTCTGACCGCCGGTACCTATGGTTACGTAGCGCGTGTCGGCGCTGACCTGGCTGCTGAACAGCAGGGCGGTTACTGCGCCGGCAAACAGCTTGGAGACGTTACGATTTTGCATATCCATATTGATTTTCCTCAGGCTATTATTCCAAATAACATCTTCATTTTCTTATGATTAACACATTTTTCCATGTGTATCCATATGAGGCATTCACGGTAATGTAATACGCCGTTAAATGCTAATAAAAGCAGGCGAATACATCAGGACACCCGTTGCAAACCCGCCAGAGAAATAGCGGCAGGCTCATTATCGATCAGATTAGCCAGTGTAGCAGCGCTGCCGCAGGCCAGCGTAAAGCCCAGGCTGCCATGGCCGACATTCAGCCACAGATTGTTGATGCCGCTGCGCCCGATGAGTGGTGTGCCCTCGGGGGTGGCGGGGCGCAATCCGGCCCAGGCGGTGGCCGTTTGATAGTCGCCGGCGTGCGGAAAGCAGGCCTGAGCCTGCCGGCGCAACGAGGCAATGCGGCGGGCATCGAGTTCGGTGTTCCAGTCGCCAATATCCACCATGGCGGCGACGCGCAGCTGATCCTCCAGGCGGGCATAGACGATTTTGCGATCGTAGTCGGTGACATTGGTCTGCGGCACTGTGGCGTAGTCGGTCACGGGCAGGGTCAGACTGTAGCCCTTCAAGGGGTAAAGCGGCAGCTTCAGCCCCAACGGCCGCAGCAGGGCGGCGCTGCCAATGCCGGCGGCCACCACCAGATGGTCGACTGCCACCTCGCCCTGGGTCAGCGACAAGGCTCTGACCTGGCCGCGTTCGAGCCGCAGCTTGTTCACGGTTTGCCCG
Organism: Oceanisphaera sediminis; assembly: GCF_039539745.1. Lineage (NCBI taxonomy): Bacteria > Pseudomonadati > Pseudomonadota > Gammaproteobacteria > Aeromonadales > Aeromonadaceae > Oceanisphaera > Oceanisphaera sediminis. The sequence goes on along the minus strand of NZ_BAABDS010000014.1, from coordinate 61,839 downwards.
GTATGCAGGGTGAAGTTGGCATGCCCGCGCAGGCGTCGCAACAGCTGCTGGCAGAAGCGGTGGCAATCGCCCACTTCGTCGCCGGGTGAAAAAATACCGCCCTGCAACTGAGCGGCCAGACTGGCCAGCGCCGGCTCGGCCTCGATGCATTGTGCGGCATTCAGCAGCCGTTGCGGTGAGCCGGCATCGACGCCAGCGGCGGCTTTCTTGAAGCTGGCGCCATCGCGATAAATGACCAGCTTGCCATTGGCACGCCAGGCGAAGTCGTTCAGACCGTCCTGCTCGCGCCAGTCATTCAATATCTGCTGGCTATGCAGTGCCAGTCGCAGCAGGTGGGCGCCATTGGACTGGTTGACGCTGCGGCGGCAGGCCAGCAGAAAGCGCAGGCACCAGCGCCATTGATCGGGGTTCATGCGTGGCTGAAAACGCAGCGGGGCGTCTTTTTTCAGCATCCAGCCCAGTGCCTGCAGCGGCACGCCGGCATCGGCCAAGGGTGCCACGTAGCGATAGCTCAGCTGACCGCCATTGGCAAAACTGGTTTCCATGGCCACCGCATCCCGTTGCTCGAACAGCTCGACCTGAAGCCCTTTTTTGACCAGGGCATAGGCGGTGGTCAATCCAATCACCCCACCACCGATAATCGCGACTCGCATGACTGATTCCTTTTAAACTCAATCGCTTCAGCATAGGCATTGCCGCCTCGGCCGAACAATGAAAAGATAAGGGCAGGTCATAACCTTTGGTTATGGTTTGTATCCAAAAGAGTCTAAATTATGCGTCTACGCCATATCGAGTTGTTTCAGGCCGTATTGCAAACCGGCAGCCTGACGGCGGCAGCCGAGTTGCTGCATATTTCCCAACCCGCCGCCAGCAAGCGCCTGCAGCAGGCCGAACAGCAACTGGGGTTTGCCTTGTTTCGCCGCGTGCGAGGCAAGTTGCTGCCCACCACAGAGGCGTTGATCCTGCAGCAGCCCGCCGAGCAGTTGTCGTCCGATCTGCAGAACCTTCGCCGGCTGGCGGGTAATCTGCGCCGCGGCAATGCCTGCGCACTGCGGCTGATGTGTACGCCGACGCTGGCGCAGAGTTTGCTGCCTCAAGCGCTGGGGCGCTGGCGTGAATATTATCCCGATACCGAATGTGAACTGGCCACCCAGCACACCAAAGAAATGACTCAGGCGCTGTTGCTGCGCGAAGCGGATCTGGGGTTGACGCTGCAGCGGGTGAAGCACCCCGGGTTGCAGGTGGAGATGCTGGCGCAGGGTCGGATGATGGCAATTGCCCCTGCCGGTAGCTGGACCGAGGCGCAATGTCGTGAACCCATTCGGCTGCAAAGTCTGGCGGGGGTCAGGCTGATTGGTCTCGATAGCCGGGACGGCCTGGGTGGGCTGCTGCACAGCCATACTCAGGAGCTGGATCCGCCGGTGCGCATTCATACTCGAGTACAAACCTATCAGCTGGCGCGCCAGATGGTGGCCGCCGGTCAGGGTATGGCACTGGTCGACCCTTTTACCGCGCTGATGGCGGCAACCGGAGAGGTGCAGGCCCGACCATTGGAGCCCAGCCTGACAGTATCACTCTATGTGCTGCGCCGGGCCGGCGAAACGCCAATACCGGCCCGGCAGGCGTTACTGAAACAGCTGCAGTCCGTGGCCACCAGCCTGTTGCAGGCGTAATTAAAAAAGCCGCCCTAAGGCTAACACCGTTGAGTTAACGGGATCGATTGGCTTTCAAACCGACCTTCTGCGCCAGGGATGGCGCAGCAGAGCCCCCAGGGATGGGTTTACGGCGTGTCGGTGGGAAGTCAATTGATCCCGTTTTACGCTTAACTGACAGGTGTTAGCCCTAAGGCGGCCTTGTTGCTTGAGCGATTTACCACCACAGGGTGGTGATGCCCAGTATCAGAAAGAGCAGGGCGCTGGCGCCGTGAATCCACTTCATTGGAATACGCTCGGCCCCTTTCTTGCCGATCAGCACCACGGGTACGTTGGCAGCCATCATGCCGAGAGTCGTACCGGCTACCACCAGCCAGTAGTCTTCCACGAAACGGGCGGCCAGCAGCACGGTGGCAAGTTGGGTCTTGTCGCCCATTTCCGCCAGAAAAAACAGCATAAAGGTGGTGATGAAGGGCCCGTAGCGGCGCAGCGTGCCGTCTTCATCGTCCAGCTTGTCGGGGATCAGCATCCAGCACGCCATGATGAAGAAGGAGCCGGCCAGCAGATAGCGCAGCCAGTCGGGATCCAGCCATTGCTGCACCCACACCCCCACCCAGCCGGCCAGACCGTGGTTGAGCAGAGTCGCGGCCAGTATACCGACAATAATGGGCAGGGGCTTTCTGAAACGACAGCTCAGCACCAGGGCGAGCAGTTGGGTTTTGTCACCGATTTCGGCGATGGCGACCGCGAGGGTCGAAGTAGTCAGTGCTTCCAAGGTAGTTACCGGGGGACGAGTGATGATCAACCAATGAGCAGGCCATGCCGCCCGTCCCCGGTATCGGCATCAGCCTGTCAAAGGTCTCGTCAAACCACGGATGTCTTGTTAATAACTTATCAACAAGATATGCGGGTCACGGCCACCATGGTGATTTGCACCAATTATGTTGACGACCGTCTCGACACTCACTGTCGAGAGACTACTCCCCCTTGTGCAGGAGTCGCGTATTCTAGTGATTTGAGCGGCGAGATCAAGGCGGTCGTTAATCTGTTCCTCACACCTCACACCTCACACCTCACACCTCACACCTCACGCATTCAAGCGAAGTGTTAGCCACCGACTTTTTTCACCGGCAAACCGGCCTTGACCAACAGCGTCATGACCTGCTCCAGCCGGTCGCCCTGAATTTCGATCACGCCTTTCTTCACCGCGCCACCGGTGCCCAGCTGTTTCTTCAGCTGCTTGGCCAGGGTGCCGACCTGCTCGGTGGGTACGCCGTACACGCAAATAACGCCGGCACCCTTGCGGCCCTTGGTTTCGCGGCGCAAGCGGACGGTACCATCGTCGGGGAAAAGACCGGGGCCGGCGGCGGATTTGTCCTGCTCGGCCTGCCAGTCGGGATCGGTGCTGTATACCAGTTTGTTCATGTTGTTGACTCAATAATCGGTGATAACATCAGGTGCTGAAGCGGCCGTTGACCAGGGTGGCCTTGACGTCCAGTTGGTGGCTCAGCACCACCAGATTGGCGACCTTGCCGACGGCAATGGCGCCGAGCTCATGGTCGAGCCCCAGCGCTCGGGCCGGATAGAGGCTGGCCATGCAGAGCGCTTCTTCCAGCGGCAGGCCGACCCGTTCAACCAGGTTCTTGACCCCGGCAATCATGGTCAGCGCCGAGCCGCCGAGTGTACCATGCTCGTCCACACAGCGGCCATCGCGCACCAGAACCGGGGTGCCGCAAAAGTCGAATTGGGTCAGCTCGGGCCCGGCACCGGCGGCGGCGGTGGCGTCGGTCACCAGACACAGGCGCTGGCCCAGTACCTTGTGTGCCAGTCGCACATTGGCATCATGCACATGCACCCCATCGGCGATAATGCCCGCGTATACCGATTCGCTGTCGAACACGGCCCCCACGGCCCCGGGTGACCGGCCGTTGAGGGTGGGGGTCATGGCGTTGTAGAGGTGAGTGGCAAAGCCGACGCCGGCGTCAAAGCCGGCCATGGCTTCATCATAACTGGCGGCGGTATGGCCCATGGCGACCATAATGCCGGCGGCCTGCAGGCGGCGAATATGCGCGGGATTATTGCATTCGGGCGCCAGGGTAATTTTGGCAATCACGGCGGCATGCCGACACAAAAATTCCAGCATCGGCTCATCCAGCTGGCGTATCTGCGCCGCCGGATGAATGCCCTTGCGCTCGAGGTTGGTGTAGGGGCCTTCCAGATGCAGCCCCAATACCCGATGTTGATGCCGGGCCATGTAGTCTTGAGTGACCGCGACCGCCTGCTGCATATCCCGGTCGGGGGAGGTGATCAGCGTGGGCAGAAAGCTGGTGGTGCCAGACCCTAGATTGGTTCTGTGCATGGTATCCAGCGTTCGAGTGCTGATGTCGTTATTGAACATGACGCCGCCACAGCCGTTGAGCTGCAGGTCGATGAAACCGGCGCTCAGCAGGGCACCGTTCAAGGAGTGACGGGGCAGTTCGGCACCAAGGTTGGCTTCGGGCTGAATGGCGACAATTCGGTCTTGTTTGATCACCACCGCCTGGCGTTCGAGCAGGCGCTCGCCGTCAAACAGGGTGCAATGGGTCAGGGCAAACATCGGTTACTCCGTGGCTGACTGAATGAGCGCGTTGGCGGCGATTGGCGAGGCCGCATCGAGAGAGGATGCCGAGAGATCCCGAGTGGCATCGGTATCGCATACCAGCAGGCAGTCTTTATGCCGCCGCAGCGAGGATATTGGCCACAAGGGGCTGACATCGCCTTCCAGGGCCGCTCGCAGCGCCTGCGCCTTGTGTTGGCCGGTCACCAGCAACATGACCTGTTCCGCTTCCTGCAAGGTGCCCAGGCCAATGGTCAGCGCCCGAGTCGGTACCTGTTGCGGATCCTGGTTGAAAAAGCGGGCGTTGTCCTGCCGGGTGATCTCGCTCAGGGTGCTGATATGAGTAGATGAGTCGAAAGGTGGCATGGGCTCATTGAAGGCGATATGCCCGTTGCTGCCCACGCCGCCCATAAACAGATGAACAGGGCCAAAGTGGCGAATGGCCGCTTCATAGCGGCGGCACTCGGCCTCGAGATCGTCGGCCATGCCGTCGGGAATATGAATATTATTCGGCTTGATATCCAGATGCCGGAACAGGTTTTGGTGCATAAAGTAGTGATAGCTTTGTGGATGTTCTGGCGGTAATCCGACGTATTCGTCCATATTGAAGGTAACCACATGACGAAAACTGAGCTTTCCCGCCCGATGCAAAGCAACCAGTTCATGATAGGTGGCCAGCGGCGTGCTGCCGGTGGGCAGCCCGAGCACGAAGGGGCGTCGGGCGTCGGGCGCAAAGGCATTGATGCGCTCGGCAAGGTAATGGGCAGCCCAGCGGCTGACCTGGTTTGCACTGGCGAAAGGAATTAAACGCATGGCGGGCTTCTCGTGGTGATATGCCAAAAGCCTACCATATTTCGAATGGCGACCTAAGCAAGACGCTGGCCGGCATGGGCCGTGCCGGGGTGTTCCATATTGCATAAGGAGATCTGCCGTGAAGGTGCTGGGATACTTTCAGAAGCTGGGCAAGGCGTTGATGTTACCTTTGGCCACGCTGCCTGTTGCGGCCTTGCTGCTGCGCCTGGGTCAGCCAGATTTGCTGGGCATCGCCTTGATGGCCGAGGCGGGGGCGGCCATTTTCAATCAACTGCCGTTGTTGTTTTGTCTGGGAATTGCGGTGGGCCTGACTCAACACCACGCCGGGGCCGCCGCCCTGGCCGGCGCCGTGGGCTACCTGGTGCTGACCGGTGCGGCCAGCGCCATCAACGGCGACATCGACTTGTCTTTTCTCGGCGGCATTATCGCCGGCATCATTGCCGGTCACAGCGATAACCGCTTTCATCGCGTGCGGCTGCCCGGCTTTCTGGCCTGCTTCGGCGGCAAGCGGCTGGTGCCCATCATGAGCGGACTCTTTGCCTTGCTGGCGGCCTTTATCATGGGCCTGGTCTGGCCGCTGCTGTTGCAGACGGCTGATAGTATCGCTGCGGGCCTTCCGGCCCTGGGACCCTTTGGCCCGTTTCTCTATGGGGTGCTTAATCGTGTGTTGACACCACTGGGGTTGCATCAGGTGCTGAGCAGCCATATCTGGTTTGATTTTGGCGCCTGTCTGCAGTTGAGTTATGAAGCGGCGGATAAAGTACAGCAGCTGTGTCTGGACCCGGCACTGGTGCAGACGCTGGCGGTGGGCGGCCCGGTGCCGGGCGAGGATGGCGGCGTGATCACCGGGCTGGCCACCGAGGTCACCCGGGGTGATCTGCACCGCTTCTTTGCCGGCGACCCTGGCGCCGGGGTCTTTATGGCCGGCTTTTACCCGGTCATCCTCTTCGGTCTGCCGACAGGGGCGCTGGCCATGACCCTGGCCGCCCCCAAAGGACAGCGTGCCCAGGTGGGCGGCCTGCTGTTGTCATTGGCGATAACCGCCATGCTGACCGGCATTACCGAACCACTGGAATTCTTTTTACTGTTTATGGCGCCGTTGCTTTATGTGTTGCACATATTGCTGACCGGGCTGGCGCTGCTGGTGACCAACCTGTTCGGCGTACTGCATGGTTTTGGTTTTTCCGCCGGGCTGTTCGACCTGATACTGAACTGGGATCTGGCTACCCGGCCCTGGACGCTGGTGGCCATCGGCGTGGCGTTTGGCGTGATTTATTTCGTGACCTTCTATTTCGCCATTCGGCTATTCACGCTGCGCCCCTTGGGGGACGAGACCACGCCGGTTGATGACGCCGGGGGGGAGCGAGGTGATCCGGCTGGGTAAGCAAAACCTGCAATTGGTCGGGGCTCCGGGCGGACGCACTGGCCGCCACGCTCAATGTGCTGATGGCACAGCACACTAGCGTAGCAACACGATGACCTCGCGATATTACAAGCGGGATCGGCGCAAGTCGGGCCCGTTTTTATTATTTCAGCGTATAAGCGATGCAAACAACGTGAAAAAACAGCTTAAGTCGGCTCAGACATGCCACTCGACGGCAGTTAACTGTAATTAGTCGACGGCGGTATTTCGGTGCCGGGGGAGTGTTTTTCGCGCTGTCAAGTGTGTGCCCGACGGCCGGGCTGGCCCTCAATGTTATGCACAGAGCGCCTGAGCCTTGTGGCAACCGGCTTGGCTGCACTTATCCACCATTTCTGTGGATAAGGTTGTGGATTACCATCATACAACCGGTGCAAAGCCAGACAGGGCAGGCCTCTCGGATAAACAGCTATTTTTTTAACCAGAAAATAAATACTTAAAAAACAATATCTTGAAAAAGTCACGACAAAATTTCGCTCGATATCTGAACGATAACAGCGACATTAGAGTAAAGGCACAAATTGTGGGTTTCTTGGCGAAGGCAGAGTGCTTCTAGTGGATAAGTCAAGAGAGGTAGTGCGAAATTTGGCTCCCCCTGCTGGACTCGAACCAGCGACATACGGATTAACAGTCCGGCGTTCTACCAACTGAACTAAGGGGGAATCTCGTGAAGAGGCCGCAGATAATACGCAGCCATAGCAGGCGGGTCAAGGATAAAATACGAATTTTGACCCTTAAGACAGTAGCGGCAGTTTTTGCTTAAATTCAGCGCTTCACCGGGGGTAAACTGGGGGTCGAATCAAGAGGAGAGTAGGTGATGAGCAAAGATTTCCAACTGGTCAGCGAATATCAGCCCGGAGGTGATCAGCCGACGGCGATTGCGCAACTGCTGGAGGGGATCGATGCCGGCCTGGCTCATCAGACCCTGCTGGGGGTAACCGGCTCGGGTAAAACCTTTACCGTGGCCAATGTCATTGCCGAGCTGAACCGGCCCACCATGATACTGGCGCCCAACAAGACCCTGGCCGCCCAGCTTTATGGCGAGATGAAGGAATTCTTTCCTCATAACGCGGTCGAGTACTTCGTTTCCTACTACGACTACTATCAGCCCGAAGCCTATGTGCCGACGACCGATACCTTTATCGAGAAAGACGCCTCCATCAACGATCACATCGAGCAGATGCGGCTGTCGGCCACCAAGGCGCTGATGGAGCGGCGCGACGTGATTATCGTGGCCTCGGTATCGGCCATCTACGGTCTGGGCGACCCCCAGTCTTACCTGAGCATGATGCTGCACCTGCGGGTGGGCGATATGCTGAACCAGCGCGACATGCTGCGCCGGCTGGCGGAACTGCAATATACCCGCAACGACGCCGGTTTTCAGCGCGGTACCTTTCGGGTGCGGGGGGAGGTGATCGATATCTTTCCGGCCGAGTCGGACAACCAGGCGGTGCGGGTCGAACTGTTCGATGACGAAATCGAGCGCATCAGCCTGTTCGACCCCCTTACCGGCGCGCAATCCCAGACCCTGGCGCGCTTTACCATTTACCCCAAGACCCACTACGTGACCCCGCGGGAGAAACTGCTCGGCGCCATCGAGCATATCAAGGTGGAGTTGCAGGCGCGCAAGGCGCAGCTGCTGTCGGCCAACAAGCTGCTGGAAGAGCAGCGCATCAGCCAGCGCACCCAGTTCGATATCGAGATGATTCAGGAGCTGGGTTATTGCTCGGGCATCGAAAACTACTCCCGTTACCTGTCGGGCCGGGGCGAAGGCGAGGCACCGCCCACGCTGTTCGATTATCTGCCCGGTGACGGCCTGCTGATCATCGATGAATCCCACGTTACTGTGCCGCAGATTGGCGGCATGTATAAAGGCGACCGTTCGCGCAAGGAAACCCTGGTGGAATACGGCTTTCGTCTGCCCTCGGCGCTGGATAACCGCCCCATGCGCTTCGAGGAGTTCGAGGCACTGATGCCGCAAACGGTGTTTGTGTCGGCGACCCCCGGGCCCTATGAACTGGACAAGTCCGGTGATGATGTGGCCGAGCAGGTGGTGCGCCCCACCGGGCTGCTCGATCCGGTGCTGGAAGTGCGGCCGGTGGCCACCCAGGTGGACGACGTCTTGTCTGAAGCGCGGCTGCGTATCGCGCAAAACGAACGGGTGCTGGTGACCACCCTCACCAAACGCATGGCCGAAGATCTGACCGAATACCTGAACGATCACGGCCTTCAGGTGCGTTACCTGCATTCGGATATCGACACCGTGGAGCGCATGGAGATCATTCGCGATCTGCGCCTGGGCAAGTTCGACGTATTGGTGGGCATCAACCTGCTGCGTGAAGGGCTGGACATGCCGGAAGTGTCTCTGGTGGCGATTCTGGATGCGGACAAGGAAGGCTTTCTGCGCTCGGAACGCTCGCTGATCCAGACCATAGGCCGGGCGGCCCGTAACCTTAATGGCAAGGCCATTCTGTACGCCGACCGCATTACCCGTTCGATGGCCGCTGCTATGAGTGAAACCGAGCGCCGCCGCGAAGTGCAGCAGCAGTTCAACGAAGAGCACGGCATCGTGCCCAAAGGACTGATCAAGGGCGTGACCGACGTGATGGATCTGGACGGCAGCCGCCGTATCGGCTCCAAGCGTGCCAAGGACAAAACGCCGTTACCCGAACATCTGCCGACCGCCAAAGAGTTGGACAAGCAGATTACCGCGCTGGAAAAAACCATGCTCGAGCACGCCCGCAACCTGGAGTTCGAACAGGCTGCCGCCACCCGCGACCGCATCCACGAACTGCGTGAGCAGTTGATCCGCAGTTAAGCGGTAATACCGAACCGATTAAGTAATTGATCTGTTAGGTTACTTTGTAAAGGTCGGACAAAGGGCCAGCTCCGCCGACTCGCCGTGAACCCATCCATGGGGGCTCCACCACGCCATCCCTGGCGCGAAGGGTCGGCGGAGCAGATCCCTTTATCCTCCCTGATGCCAAGGAGTTGCCTGAGTGAGCGCCCTGCAGACACCTTGGTGCTAGAGGAGAGGCAACAGAGATCGGCTCCCACGACCGTGAAATGCCAAGGATGGCATTTCCTGAGCCCCCATGGATGGGTTTATGGCGTGTCGTGGGAGGCGGCTGTGTTGCCTCTGATCTGAGGCCTTAATATGACCAGATCATTACTGGGATTGGTATTACTGACCAGTCTGGGGGAGCTGATAAGCCAGGGTACCCCACAGCGGCACGGTGGACATGGAATGTTTGTAGCTGCCGCTGGTTTCCTTGGTGCTGTAGGCAACATATAGCAATGACTGGCTTTGGTCGTCATAGATGCGGCGGATCTTCAGGCTCTTGAGAAAAATACTCTTCGATTTCTTGAACACGATTTCGCCGCTCTTGGAGGTATCGATGGCGGCGATCATGGCGGCGGTAATTTCGCCGGTCTGACGGCAGCTGATTGACATGTCGGAGGGATCGGCCAGGTCCAGATCGGCGACGATGTTGGACATGTGGCAGGTCACGCCGGGCACGCCCGGATCGGTCAGCACCTCGATTTTGATGTCTTTGGTGGTGAACATACCCAGAGACACATCGCCCACCTCATTGTTATCACAACCTAGCAGCAGGGTAGACAGGCAAAGCAGGGCGGCCGTTCTTTTGAACATGAGCAGGTTCCTTGTATCAAGCAGCGTATTAACAAACAACCCCAGTTCTTACCATACTCGGCCGGTGCCGCCAAACTTAACTGCCTTTGGGGGCGCGGCTCTACCTGCCGTTTTGCCGAGGTAATGGTCGGCCTCGGGGCCTGCTTCAAACGAATCTATCACTCTTAAATACCCTATCGGTTTGCATGCCGAAGACTGATCCAGATCAGTGAAACAGCTAATGCGGTTGTTCGGCTGTTTCCATATATGGTGTTTATATTTACTCTTGGCACAACATGTAGTGTTTTTGGTGCCGTTATGCTGAATGCGTTTGAACCCAGGGTCGTGCTGCAGGAAGTGCCGGGTGAAGTCAGCCTGGCCTGGCTGGTAACGGGGTGTCCACTGGCGTGTCCCGGCTGTCACAGCCAGGACAGCTGGGATCCGGCGGCGGGGACCCGGTTAACACCCGAGCGGCTGCAAGGCTGGCTGACGCGCTATCAGGGGCTACTGACCTGCGTGTTGTTTTTCGGTGGAGAATGGGATCGGGATGCATTGCTGCCTCTGTTGCAGCTGGCGCGGGAGCAGGGGCTGAAAACCTGCCTGTACAGCGGTCGGGACAGAATAAGCCAGACCCTGATGGCCGAGCTGGACTACCTGAAAACCGGGGCCTGGGTGGCGCACCTGGGTGGCCTTGACTCCAGACACAGTAACCAACAGTTGATTTGCCTGCCCAGCGGCGAATCCCTCAATCATCATTTTTGGAGACGTTCATGATACACCTGCACCCCGACCAGCTTGAGGCCAAGATCGCCAGCTTCAATGCCTATCTGAATGCTAACAATGCGGCGGATGGTTCTGTAATGGACCCCAACGCCAATGTGACTCAAAAGAACATCGCTACCGCCGAGGCGGAGCTGATGAAGGATTTTTTTGTGCAGGTGAACCGTGGCCTGGTGAAAAACAAGATAGCCGAGTTGTTTGATGATGCTCTGGCCACGGAGTATGAACGCCAGATTGAAGCACATGAAATTTATGTGCACGATGAGACCAGTCTCAAGCCCTATTGCGTGTCGGTGACCATGTATCCCTTCCTGCTCGACGGCCTCACCAAACTCGGTGGCGAGAGCAAGGCCCCCAGACACCTGGAAGCGTTCTGCGGTGCCTTCGTCAATATGGTGTTTGCCATCAGCTCCCAGTTCGCCGGGGCGGTGGCTACGGTCGAATTTCTCACCTATTTCGATCATTTTGCCCGCCGGGATTATGGCGATAATTACCTGACCGAGCATACCCATGCCATCAACAATCATCTGCAGCATGTGGTCTATGCCATCAACCAGCCGGCCGCGGCCCGTGGCTACCAGAGCGTGTTCTGGAACATTTCCCTGTTCGACCGGGACTATTTCAACACCATGTTCGAATTCTTTGTGTTTCCCGACGGCAGCCAGCCCAACGGCGACTCGGTAAGCCGACTGCAGGAGCATTTTCTGGAATGGTTCAACGAGGAGCGGCGCAAGGCGATATTGACCTTCCCGGTGGTGACCGCCGCCATGCTCACCAAGGATGGCGCACCGGCAGATGATGCCTTTGCCGAGATGTGCGCCGAGCAGATGAGCCGGGGCAACAGCTTCTTCATCTATATGTCCGACACCCCCGACTCGCTGGCGTCCTGCTGTCGGTTGCGCAATGAGGTGACCGATCACACCTTTTCCTACACCCTGGGTGCGGGTGGAGTGGCCACCGGCTCCATTAATGTCATCACCCTGAACATGAACCGGCTGGAGCAGGACGGACGGGACCTGCTGGTCGAAATCGAGAAGATTCAGCGTTATCAGGTGGCCTACCGGAGCTTGATGGAGGACTTCCTGGCCAAAGGCATACTGACGGTGTATGACGCCGGTTTTATCAGCCTGGACAAGCAGTTTCTGACCATCGGCATCAACGGCATGGTCGAGGCGGCGGAATACAGAGGCATCAAGGCCAGTAACAACCCCGACTACCAGGCCTTTGTCAGTGAACGGCTGAAAATTATCTATGATGCCAACCGTAAGGCGCGTCAGGACTACGGCTACCTGTTCAATACCGAGTTTGTGCCGGCGGAAAACCTGGGGGTGAAAAACGCCAAGTGGGACAGGGCCGACGGCTATCAGGTGCCCCGTGACTGCTATAACTCCTACTTCTATGTGGTGGAAGACGAGGATGATACTCAGGTTCTCGACAAATTCGTGCTGCACGGGCGCGAGTTGGTGCAATTCCTGGACGGTGGTTCGGCGCTGCATCTGAATCTGGACGAGCATCTGACCCCTGCCGGCTACCGACAGTTGTACCGTGTTGCCGCCGCCACCGGCTGCCACTATTTTACCGTCAATGTACGCAGCACCATCTGCAACGAATGCAGCCATATCAGCAAGCATACCGACTGGAGCTGTAGCGCCTGTGGTAGTGAAGACATAGACCATGCCACCCGGGTGATCGGTTATCTGAAGCGGGTGTCGGCGTTCAGCGCCGGTCGCCGGAACGAGCATGGCCGGCGTTTCTACCACCGGTAATATCGGGACTGGGGACTGGGGACTGGGGACTGGGGATTCGGGGGAGCGGTTTTAAGCTCTTTCCCTAATCCCTGATCACAAATCCCTAGTCCCTGAAGTTACAGCCAGCCTTTGCGTTTGAAGAAGTAATAGGTGCCGCAGGCCGACATCAGCATCATCACCAGCGACATCGGATAGCCGTAATCAAAGCCCAGCTCCGGCAGGATCTTGAAGTTCATGCCATAGATGCTGGCAATCAGGGTAGGGGGCAGAAACACCACCGCCGCCACCGAGAAAATCTTGATCACCTTGCTCTGCTCCAGGCTGGTAAAGCCCATGGCGGCTTCCAGCTGAAAGTTGATCTTGTCGAACAGAAACTGGGTATGGGGCAGCAGCGATTCGATGTCGTAGAGCATTTCGTCGATCCATTTGCGCTGCTCGTCGTTGCCGCTCTGGCGCATGGATCGCTTCATGAAACGCAATGCCCGCCGGGTATCGTACAAGGCCAGCCGAATGTGGCCGTTGCCGTCTTCCTGCAACATCAAATCCGACATGGTCTGGCGCAGATCATCCACCTGCAGCACCTGTTTGGCGGTGGCTTCCAGGGTTTTGTAGCCGTCTTCAATCAAATCGGAAATATATTCGATTTTGAGCTGAAAAATTTCCAGCAGCAGCTCCGGGGCGTCTCTCGCTTCTAGCCGATCCTGCCGCATATAGTGGCGCAGCAGCCGCATCAGGCCGAGATCGTCTTCCCGAAAGCTGATCAGCATGTCTTTACGCAAGGTAAACAGCACGTTGATGCCGTCTATTTCCTTGCCCATGCGCTGAGGGAACAGCGAATGGATATGCAGTCCGTCTTTATCCCGGTAGAAACGGGCCGAGGCTTCGATATCGTCCAGCTCGTCCAGCTCCGGCACTTCTTCCACGAACAGCTGTTTCATCCAGCGTTGTTCCTGCTCGTCCGGTTTGAGGATATCCAGCCACAGGGTGTTGGGAGGCAGGCTGTCCTCCAGGTTGAGTGGCTGAATATCGAGAGATTTTCCATTCAGGGTGTAGGCTGTGATCATGCAGCGCTCCAACCGGTAAACAATGACTTGCACTATATAGAGGCCACTGCCGGATGTCAGGCAATCTATGTATGAGCGTGTTTTTTGGCGCGAATTTTAGCCTGAAGAGGGGTAGACTCAAATGACTTGACTCGGCGCCCGGCCTATAATGACAGGATCCCGCTACATAATGTGCCATCGGAGAACGCCAGTGAAACAGATATGTTGTGCCTTGATGCTGCTGCTGGCGATGCCTGTCGCTGCCGACATGGTGCTGAAGGCACGGCAAACCGTGGACGTTTATGGCTCCAGTGAGCTAGAGCCCAGCCTGGCCGATGTAGACTACCGCATGTCCTGGCAGTTATCGGGCCAGCATACGGATTACGGCTGCCGTCCGGGCCAGGTGGTGGTGTCGTTGACGGCCACGGTGACCGAGCCGCTGGAGTGGCCGCAAACCCCGGCCTGGCAGAATTACCGGCTGGCACTCACCGCTTACGAGCGACTGGTGCGCGAGCGGGCCTTGCTGTCGGCCGAATGGCTGGAGCGCTCACTGTTTCAGATAGCGCCCCAGGAAAATTGTGACCAGTTGCGCCAGGTCGCGGACAATGTCGGCTATCACCAGCTCGACATTGCCCGCACCCTGTTACAGCACTTTCAGCAGCAGAATGACTATGGCCGTAACCTGGGGCTGATCCGCCCGGATTCAGCCGCAGCCGAATAATACCGATTACATTAAACAAACGATCACTTTCCATTGCTGTGTAAGCGTCGGACAACGGACCCGCTCCGCCGACTCGCTATGAATACCTCCTTGTACGCTCTCTGTTTCATCCCTGAAACAGAAGGTCGGCTGAGCAGATTCCGTTATCCGACCTGATACTCCGGCACGGCTTGTTGGGTTCAGGTATGACTTGTACCGAATCGGCTGATGCTATTACTCCACGGGTTTTCCCTTCAACAGCTTGCGCACCCAGTGTCGGTTGGGGTTAAGCACCGCCAATTGCCCCTGGGACAGCGGGTAAGGCTCATCCAGCAACTGGGCGGTGATAAGCTCGGCCAGCAAGGGCGCCGAGCACAGACCGCGTGAACCCAAGCCGGACATCACAAAGAGCCCGGCATGATCGTCCGCCAGCGGCAAGGCTTCCCACTTTCGACGTGGCATCAGGGCATATTGCTGTAGTTGGGCGGTCTTGTCCGGCGCGGCGCCGGCCAGTGGCAGATGATCGCGACAGGCGGCGCGCACACTCACCCGGCCGGCGCCCGCCCTGGGCGTCAAATCGTCCAGCGCGGGCAGGGTGCGCACCAGCTTGTGCAGGTTGTCCTGCTCGTCCTGCTCTCGATAATCCAGTGCCGACTGCCTGCGACCATAGCTGGCGCCAACGCAATGGGCACCCTGCCAGGCCGGAGTGAGATACCCTTCGTAACAGACCACGGTATTCAGTGGCGCTATGCTGGGGCTGGAAGGCTGATAGTTTACCTGACCTCGCACCGGCGACAGCGCCAGTGCCCGGGTTTGCGGCCAGGTGGTTAATTCATGGCCGTTGGCCAGTACCAGGGTGTCGGCACAAAAAGAGTCACCGTCGGTGGTGATGTGCCACTGGCTGTCTTTTCGTGCCAGCTGCTCGACCCGGGTCTGGTAATGACACTCAAGCAGGCCGGTGTTCTGTGCCTCGACCAGCAGGGCGGCGGTCAGCTCAAAGGGGCAAATCCAGCCGCCCAGCGAATATTCGATGCCGGGCAGGTTGGCCGCGATACCGGTACGTGCATTGACCTGCTCGGCGGTTAACGGTTGCACCAGGGCGCGGGCAACGGGGCTTGCCAGCAACTTGTCTATTTTGGCGCTGCTCTTGGCGTCGTAGGCCAGCTGCACCACGCCACACCAGTCATGAATCACATCATGGCGTTCGGCCAGGGTGGGCAAGGTGCGGCGGCCGTACAAAAAGGCCTGCAGGTAGAACTGGCTCAGGTGATCATGATCGCCGTTGATAAGCGGATAGACGGCGGCCTGGCGGTTGCCCGAAGCACCCATCGCCGGTGCTGCATTCTGCTCAAGCAGGGTTACCTTTTGACCGCGCCGGGTCAGGGCGTGCGCCAGGGTGGCCCCGGCAATACCGGCCCCTACAATAATGGTGTGCCCGGCCCGACCCGGACGGCGCCAGAACCAGGGCGCAGGGTAGGGGGCACGGTTATCGCTGCCACGCACACCTGCCAGCATTTCCCGCTTGCGGCCAAAGCCCTTGACGCGCGCGACCCTGAAGCCGGCTTCGTTCAGCCCGCGGCGCACGAAACCGGCGGCAGTAAAGGTAGCGAGGGTGGCGCCACTACGTGCCAGACGGGCCAGTTGTGCGAACAGTTGTGGCGTCCACATCTCGGGATTCTTGCTCGGCGCAAAGCCGTCCAGATACCAGGCATCCACCTTGCCGGCCAGGCCCGCTTCCATCTGCGGCAGCAGTTCGGCCACGTCTCCGAGCCACAAATCCAGGCACACATCGTCGGCCAGATGCAGCCGATGACAACCGCCGATTGCAGCCGGATATTCAGCTAACAAACGTTCGCTTAAAATGCTAAGCTCTGGCCATTGGCCCAGTGCCTGCTGCAGATCGGCGTGGGTAAGCGGAAATTTTTCCACGCTGATCAGGTGCAGGCGTTGGGTGTTACCTTGCGGATGTTGCCGGCGATAGTCGATAAAGGCCTGCCAGGTGGCCAGAACATTCAGGCCGGTACCAAAGCCGGTCTCGGCCACCACAAACAGCGAGCGATCATGGTTAATCCAGCGCTCGGGCAGGCCATTATGGCCAAGAAACACGTAACGGGTTTCGGCCAGACCGTCGTCATTGGAAAAGTAAACATCGTCGAACGCAGCGGCGACCGGCGTGCCCTGGTCATTCCAGTCCAGACTCGCGGTTGTAATGAAGTGGGGTGACACTGAACCTCCGGGGCCGTAAAAACGGTCATTTTATGTGAAAGCAGACCAGTTTGACCATGTTTTATGGTTAGAATTGGCGGCAAATCAAGACAGTAGGAAAGATAGATGAGAAGAGCAGTCATTACCGGTATCGGCGTGGTATCCAGCATTGGTAACAATCAGGAAGAGGTTCTGGCCTCACTCAAGGCTGGCCGCTCCGGTATTAGCTTCTCCCAGCAGTTTGCTGATCATAACCTGCGCAGCCAGGTATGGGGGAACATTAAACTGAACCCGTCCGAGCATATCGACCGTAAAGTCATGCGCTTCATGGGCGACGCGGCGGCCTTTGCCTATCTTTCCATGGAACAGGCGATCGCCGATGCGGGCCTTGATGAGTCCATGGTTTCCAACGAGCGTACCGGCCTGGTAGCCGGCTCGGGCGGTGCTTCTTCCAAGAACCAGATTGAAGCCTGCGACACGCTGCGTGAAAAAGGCGTGCGTCGGGTTGGTCCCTATATGGTGCCGCGCACCATGTCCTCGACCGTGTCCGCCTGTCTGGCGACCCCGTTCAAGATCAAGGGTATCAACTACACCATCAGCTCGGCCTGTGCGACCTCAGCCCACTGTATCGGCCATGCACTGGAACAGATTCAGTTGGGTAAGCAGGACGTCGTGTTTGCCGGTGGCGGTGAAGAAGTAGACTGGACCCTGGCCCTGCAGTTTGACGCCATGGGCGCGCTGTCGAGCAAATACAACGAGACGCCCGAGTTGGCCTCCCGTACCTACGATGCGGGCCGTGACGGCTTCGTTATCTCCGGTGGCGGCGGCATGGTGGTGGTGGAAGAGCTGGAGCACGCCCTCAAGCGCGGCGCCAAGATCTATGCCGAAATTACCGGTTACGGCGCCACGTCCGACGGTTACGACATGGTGGCACCGTCCGGTGAAGGCGCGGTTCGCTGCATGCAGCAGGCCATGGCCACGGCACCGGCCCCGGTGCAGTACATCAACACTCACGGTACCTCGACTCCGGTCGGCGATGTGAAAGAGCTGGAAGCCATCAACAACCTGTTTGGCGACCATGCCCCTTACATCTCCGCCACCAAGGCGATGACCGGCCACGCGCTGGGCGCCGCCGGTGTGCATGAAGCGGTCTACTCGCTGCTGATGTTGCAGCACGGCTTCATCGCGCCAAGCATCAACATTACCGAGCTGGACGAAAAGGCCAAGAACCTGCCTATCGTGAGCGAGTACAAAGAAGCCGAGCTGGACACCGTCATGTCCAACAGCTTCGGTTTTGGCGGCACCAACGCCAGCCTGGTGTTCAGCAAGTATAAAGGCTGATAGCCGGTTAATACCGCACTAAAAAAGGGCGCTTCGGCGCCCTTTTTGTGCTTCATTTTCACGCCTCACGCCTCACGCCTCACGCCTCACGCCTCACGCCTCACGCCTCAGCGCTGGTCCCAGCGAATAAAGGCCCAGGCGCCGAGCATGCCGAAGGTAGCGCCCAGTACGCTGCTGGCCAGAATATCCACCGGCCAGTGCAGGCCCAACAACAGCCGCGAATAGCAAACGGCGACCGCCCAGGTGGCCAAAGCACCAACCAGCCAGAGCGAGCGGCGCCGATACAGCAGCAGCAGGCAATAGAAGGCGGCGATGGTCATGGCGGCAATCGAATGCCCGGACGGGAAAGAATAGCTGACCTCATCCTGCCAGTGCAGCTTGAGCCAGCCCGGCACCTGCCGCTCGGGCAGGCTGCTCAGCCCGTCGGCCAGCCACTGTTCCCGTATTGCGGGTAGCTGGGCATAAAAACGGTCGCTGTCGGCGAGTCGTCCTTTTTCGGCCAGCCACAGCACATAGGGACGGGGCTCTTTAAAATACTGTTTGGCCAGGGTCTTGGTAACAAAGGCGCTGCCCAGGGCGGCCATCAGGCAGAAGAAGAACATCAGCAGCAGGCCGGGTCTGTGCTTCCAGCGGTGCAGCACCAGCAAACTTAACAGCAGCAGGGTAATGCCGATACCGATTTTGCCGACCGACAGCGTCAGTCCATAGGCCAGCAGAGCCGGGGTGTCATCCAGATCCAGCAGCGGAAACCAGTGCCAGTGCCATTGGTAACCCATGCTGGCAATGGCGACCGGCAATATCAGTATTGCCAGTACCGTGAGTAACCGTAGTGTCATGAAAGAAAGTCGTGTGAGAGGAAAGCGCCGATTCTAGCAAAACCGCAGGCCGATGGAAGCTGAAGCCTGCCGCAACTCGGGGTACAATGGCCCGCCATTCAGGGAGCTCGTCATGTCAGGAGCCCGTTATGCAAGGAAAGAGTCGATGAAATTGCTGGCCGATGAAAACATGCCCTTTGTGCAGGAACTGTTTGGTGACCGGGCCGAAGTAGTGACCTGCCCCGGGCGGGATCTCAGACCCGAGCAACTGCGTGATATAGACGTATTGCTGGTGCGTTCCATTACCCGGGTAGATGCGGCGCTGTTGGCTCAGGCCGAACGACTGAGCTTCGTGGGTACCGCCACCATTGGTTGCGATCATATCGACACCGACTTGCTGGCCCGGCGGGGCATTGCCTTTGCCAGTGCCCCGGGTTGCAACAAGGTGGCGGTGGGCGATTATGTGCTGGCGGCTCTTTTACGGGTGGCCGAGCACAAGGGCTGGGCGCTGCAGGATAAAACCCTGGGTGTAGTGGGGGTTGGTAATACCGGCGCCGAGGTGGCAGCAAGGGCGCGGGCGCTGGGTATGCGGGTGTTATTATGCGATCCGCCTAAAGCGCTACAGAAAACGACAGATTTTGTCGATCTACAACAGGCATTGGCCTGCGATATCGTCAGCTTTCACGTGCCGCTGACTCGCGACGGCGATCATCCGACCTGGCACTTGCTGAACCGGCATGCCATCGACCGGCTCAACGGCGATCAGGTACTGATCAACGCCTGCCGGGGAGATGTATGGGACAATCAGGCCCTGCTCGCTCGGCAACAGGGCAAGGCCCCGCTGACCCTGGTGATGGACGTGTGGGAACATGAACCCGAGGTGCTGGCGCCGCTGGTGCCCCATGTTCTGCTCGCCACGCCGCATATTGCCGGCTACAGCCTCGAAGGCAAGGCGAGGGGCACCTTTGCGCTTTATCGGGCCTGGTGCGAACAGCAGCAGCTTGGTATGCAGCTGACTCCCGAGCAATTGTTGCCACCCTCGTCGATAGGCACCATTCACCTGCATGAGGCGCCGGATCAGGCGTTGGCGGCACGGCTGGTGCGGCTGGTGTATGACATAGAGCAGGACGATGCCGCTTTTCGCCAGGCACTGGGCCAGCCGGGATTTTTCGATCGGTTGCGCAAGCAGTATCCGCAGCGTCGCGAGCTGGGGTCGGTGCAATTGACGGGGCTGACCGGCAGCGGCGAGGCACTGGGTTTTAAAGTATGAAGGCCGGGTGCCGATAGTTTGTTGATGCCGATAGTCCGTTATATTGAGAAAGCAGACAGACAAGTTCCTATTGGCACTGTTTTTTTCTACACTGGTGCTAACGCACGCCTCTACCGCCGGACGATACGGTTCCGAGTCAGGAAAAGGATACAAGAGAAATCATGAAACGATTCAGACCCCATATCGGTTTTGGTCTGGCTGGGTGGCTGGCCTGCTCCGTCCCTGCTGTTGCGCAAGGCGAATTTTATATCGAGCTGCGAGGCCCGGAATCTTCGTCTTCGGCACCTGCCGCCGCGGCCCCGGTTCAACCGCCTGCCGCTCAGCCGGTGGCGAGCCCCGGCCGTTACGGGCCGGTACGCAGCACCGATACCCTCTGGGCCATTGCCGCCCGGCATACCCGGGCACCGGTGACCGTGCAGCAGACCATGGTGGCGCTTTACCACCTCAACCCCCAGGCGTTTGTTCGTGGCAATATCAATTATCTGCAGCGCGGCGCACGCTTGCGGCTGCCGACCGAATCTCAGGCCCGCCAGCGCTCGCCGCGTGACGCCGAGGCCGAATTTCGCCGTTTAAGCCGACAGGGTAACCGCAGCGCCACGCGTGCCGCCACGGCACCCAAGCCTGCCACTACGGCACCCAAGCCTGCCGCCAAACCTCAGGCGGTGGCACAGGTCAAGCCCAAGGCCACGCCGGCGACACCGGTGGCGAGCAAACCGGCCGCCCCGGTGACGGAGCCGCCGCCGGTGGCCGCCCGTCCCCCGGTTCCGTCCTCCGAGGCCCGGCCCGCGGCTCCGGCTGAAAACACCGTTGCCGAAACACCGGCAGCGATGCCGCCGGAAAGTGGGTCTTCCGGGCTGACAACGCCCAAGGCCGCAACGGCACCGTCCGTTGCCGTGGCGCCGGCCATGGCGGATCCCGCGCGGGCCGAAGAGATAGCGCTGGCCAGGTTGCAGTTGCAACTGATGGATGAATTGCGTGAACAGGTGGCAATGTCCAATGAGCAGCTGGCGAACCTGGCGGACAATAACCAGGCGCTGCGGCAACGTCTTACCCGGTTAACCGCCGAGGTGGAAGAACTGAAGCAGGACAGGACCGCCGATGCTGCGCCCGAATCTGCACCCAGTCGAGCCGGCATCAGTAATGAATTGTTGTCCAATCCGCTGAATCTGGCGCTGATCCTGACCTTGCCGGCCATGTTGCTGCTGGCGCTGTTTACCCTGTGGTGGCGCAGGCGCGTACGGCGAGAGCTGGCCGAGCAGGAGCAGGAATGGTCCGAGAACTCGGCGGCGATGATGGACGACGAGCGTAACGAGTTTGACGAGCTGTTCGCGGCCGAGTCTGAGCCCGAGCCGACGGCGGCCGGCGAACCTGATGCGGCCCTGCCGGTGCAGGAAATTGACGAAGATGCCTTCGCGCGTTTCCTCGAAGAGCAGCAGCTGATGGAAGAGCAGGAAGCCGAGCGTCAGCAGCCGGCGCCTGAAGATGTGTCTGAAGCCGGCTTCGATGATGACGTTGCGCTGGCAGACACGCTCAACCGGGCCGCTGCCGAGGATGTCGCCGAGGATGTACTGTTTGAAGACGAGATGGCGGTCGACGACAAGGAGTCGGCCGCTCAGGTATCCAACGACGACATCGACGATCTGCTGTTTGAAGATGAAATGGCGGCCGACGACAAGGCGTCGGCCGATCAGGTATCCAACGACAATATCGACGATCTGCTGTTTGAAGATGAAATGGCGGTCGACGACAAGGAGTCGGCCGATCAGGCATCCAATGACAACATCGACGATTTGCTGTTCAATCCCGAGCCGGCAGTGTCGCCCGAGCCTGCATCACCGCGACCGGCTGCCGACAACGGTTTTGTTTCGGTCGATGAGCTGATGGCAGAGGCGGATCTGAGTGACGAATCGGGTCGTGAATTCGAGCGTAAACTGGATCTGGAGCTGGACGACTATGCCGATGTGCTCGGCCAGGGGCAGAATGTGGATATCGACCTCGATGAGGGAGGTATGGGCGCACAGCTGGATCTGGCCCGGGCCTATATCGAAATTGATGATATCGACAGCGCGCGGGAATTGCTGAACGAGGCACTGGAGCGCGGCAATGAAGAGCAGCAGCGCGATGCGAAGAAGCTGTTGCAGCGGTTGGCCAAACGCTGATTTCCTTTCACCGGCCTCGTTCCGAGGCCGGTTCTTCAAATTGACTCGGTAACGGGTATAATTGCCGTCCTTTTTACCCTTGGAACTGAATATGCGCATTGCCCTTGGCATCGAGTATGACGGCAGCCGTTATTATGGCTGGCAACGGCAACGAGAAGTCCCCAGCGTGCAGGCTGAGGTGGAGAAAGCCCTGTCCAAAATTGCCGACCATCCGATTAGCATTCAGTGTGCCGGCCGTACCGATGCCGGTGTGCACGGTACCGGCCAGGTGGTGCACTTCGATACCCATGCGGATCGGCAGGCCGGCGCCTGGACCCTGGGCATGAATGCCAATCTGCCGTCCGATATTGCGGTGCGGTGGGTCAAGACGATGAATGACGACTTTCACGCACGCTTCAGCGCCACCGCTCGTCGCTATCGCTACATCATTTTCAACCACAACATGCGGCCCGCCATTCATGGCAGCGGTGTCAGTCATTATGTGGGTGATATCGATGCGCAGAAGATGCATGAGGCGGGTCAGTGCCTGCTGGGAGAGCACGACTTTACCTCTTTTCGTGCCGTGCAGTGCCAGTCGCACAGCCCTCATCGCAACATCATGCAGCTGAAGGTAGAGCGCTATGGCCATTATGTGGTGCTCGACATCAAGGCCAACGCCTTCGTACACCACATGGTGCGCAATATCACCGGCACCCTGTTGAAGGTGGGCATGGGAGAGGAAAGCGTCTCCTGGGTGCAACAGGTGCTGGACGGGCGCGATCGCAACCTGGCCGGGCCCACCGCCAAGGCGGGCGGGCTTTATCTGGTGGCGGTCGATTACCCGGAACACCATGGCTTGCCGGACGCACCGCCAGGACCATTATGGCTACCGGATCAACTGCGCTGATTGGGGCAGAAACAGTAGCAACAGGCTTAAGTTTTTTATCAACGAGCATGCAGATATATGGTTTAATGCCAGCCATAACGCCTCGGGCGCCGCGAGTAAAAGCGCCCGGCAGCCGGGCTGGAGAGGGCAGGGTAGGAGCGAACAGCACCGGGCATCGGTGATGGTCGGCCCATACCGCTGGCCCAACCTGACCAGACTGCATGATAACGATGCAATTGTTTTGCAATAACCAGGCAGCGTCAACGCTGCAATAACGATGCAATAACGCTAAGGATTTCCATGAGTTGGCTTGAGAAAATTCTTCCCAAGAATAAGAACATCGGTGTTCGTCGTCATAACATTCCGGAAGGGGTCTGGACCAAGTGCGCCAATTGCGAGCAGGTATTGTACCGTGCCGAATTGGATCGCAATCTGGAAGTCTGTCCCAAGTGCGATCATCACATGCGCATTGGCAGCCGGGCACGACTGGACAAGTTTCTCGATCAGGATGGCCGGGTCGAGCTGGGTGCCGAACTCGAGCCTCAGGATGTGCTCAAGTTCAAGGACTCCAAGAAATACAAGGACAGGATCAGCGCCGCCCAGAAAAGCAGCAATGAAACCGACGCCATGGTGGTGATGACCGGTACCCTCAAGGGTCTGCCGTTAGCTGCCTGTGCCTTCGAATTCTCCTTTATGGGGGGGTCCATGGCCTCGGTGGTGGGTGCACGCTTTATCAAGGCGGTCGATGCCTGTATCGCGGAAAACCGGGCCCTGGTGTGTTTCTCCGCCTCCGGTGGCGCGCGCATGCAGGAAGCCCTGTTCTCGCTGATGCAGATGGCCAAGACCAGTGCCGCGCTCAATCGTTTGTCACAGGCCGGTCTGCCGTATATTTCGGTGCTGACCGATCCGACCATGGGTGGCGTATCCGCCAGTCTGGCGATGCTGGGTGACGTGAACGTCGGTGAGCCCAAGGCCCTGATCGGCTTTGCCGGTCCGCGCGTGATTGAACAGACAGTACGGGAAAAACTGCCCGAAGGTTTCCAGCGCAGCGAATTCCTGCTGGAGCATGGTGCCATCGACATGATCGTCGACCGTCGTGAAATGCGCGACAAACTGGCCGGCCTCATCGGCAAGCTGATGAATCAGGAGCCGGCAGCGGTCTGATGAGCAGCCTCGTCGACTCTCGCAACCGCTCGCTGGCCGATTGGCTGGCGGTACTGGAAGGCCTCAACATGGCGCATATCGAGCTGGGACTGGAGCGCATGGCGCTGGTCGCCGGCCGTTTGGGTCTGCTCAGTTTGCCAGGCCATGTGATCACCGTGGGCGGCACCAACGGCAAGGGCACCACCTGTGCCCTGCTTGAGGCCATGCTGCGCGCCGGTGGCCACAGCGTGGGGGTCTATTCGTCTCCCCATCTGGTCGATTATCGCGAACGGGTGCGCATCAATGGCGAAAGCCCGGCGGCAGACGTTTTTTGTGCCGCCTTTGCCGCGGTAGAAACGGCGCGGGCCGAGGTGGCGCTGACCTACTTCGAATTCACCACCCTGGCGGCGCTGTGGCTGTTTCGCGATGCGGCGCCCGAGGTGGTCTTGCTGGAAGTGGGGCTGGGCGGGCGGCTGGACGCCACCAACGTGGTGGCCTCGGATCAAACCGTGGTCACCACGGTGGCACTCGACCATACCGACTGGCTGGGCGCTGACCGGGAAACCATCGGCTTCGAAAAAGCCGGTATTTTCCGCGCCGGCAAGCCGGCGGTGTGCGGCGATGCCGAGCCACCGGCCAGTCTGCTGGCCCATGCCGAACAGCTGGGTACCCCGCTGTGCTGTACCGGACGGGACTATCGGTGGCAGGCACTGGATGACCAGTGGCAGTTTCAGGGGGCGGGCCTGAGCCTGAACGCCCTGCCGTTGCCGAGCTTGCCGCTGATGAACGCGGCCACGGCCCTGGCCACCCTGGCGTTGTCGCCTTTTACTCTCGATGTCGAGGCGATAAAGACCGGGTTGACCCAGGCCCGCCTGAGTGGTCGGCTGCAGCAGTTGACCCCAAGGCTGTGGATAGACGTTGCCCATAACCCGGAGTCGGCCGGCTACCTGGCCAGCCGGCTACCGGGCATCAAGGGCAGCCGCCGCTGCCGGGCGGTGGTCGGCATGCTCAAGGACAAGGACATTGCCGCCAGCCTGGCGCCGCTTCGTGAGCTGGTTGATGACTGGTATCTTGCCAGCCTCGGCGGCCCGCGTGGCGCCAGTGCCAATGAGCTGGCCGAGTGGCAAGCGGGTCGCTGTTTCGACTCGGTCACGTCGGCATTGACGGCGGCAGAAGCGGAAGGCGGCGAACAGGACATCATCATCGTGTTCGGCTCCTTCTTTACCGTCGCCGAGGTATTGGCGAGCAGAACATCACCAACGGCATAACTGGCAGTAACCGAGGAAGGGCGCTTTGGCGACACAATTTCAGCATCGATTAGTGGGAACCGTCATTCTGGTGGCGTTGGGCGTTATTTTTTTGCCCGACCTGCTGGATGGCAAGCAGCAGCTGGCCGTTGATGAGGCCGTCACCATACCGCTGCGCCCGGAACTCGAACCGGCTCGCCCGGTAGTGACGGCGCCGCCAGCGGTTGCCGAGCCGCCTGCAGCCGAGGCCAAGCCTGAGGTCTGGACCATGGAACAGGCCAAAGAGGCGCCGCCGGTGGCACCCCAACCTGCTGCTAAACCCGAGCCGAAGCCGGCACCAAGGCCCGAGCCGAAACCCGAACCGGCTCCCAGGCCGGCGCCGGTGGTGAAACCCGCCCCGGTCGTGCAGCCTGCACCTGTGATCAAACAGATAGCGCCGCAGCAGGGGGAGTATATCGTTCAGCTGGGGGCGTTTCGTAATGCCGACAACGTCAATGCTCTGGTCAAAAAACTGCGAGCATCCGGTTACCGGGCTCAAACCACCCCGGCGGTTCCCCGTCAGGGTGAGCTGAACCGGGTCTGGGTGGGACCGGACAGTAAAGCTCGACTGGAGCAGCAACTGGCGCCATTGGAGCGGCTCACCGGCCTCAAGGGCAGTGTACGGTCCCGGTAGTGCGCTAATACGATTGCGATACCAAAAAGCCCCGTTCAGCAATTCGCTTAACGGGGCTTTTTATTGCGATATGATCGAAGGCGGTCACTTGCGTAGGGTCGAATGAATTCGACCCTACGACGGCAGGCTTGCGCCACATAAATGGGCGTCCACAACGCCGCCTCACGCCATTACACCGCCGGGATCTGCTGGGTAATGCAGTGAATATTGCCACCGCCAAGCAGAATTTCCCGTGCCGGTATGCCGACGACGTCCAGCTCGGGGAAAATGGTTTCCAGCATCTGGCGCGCTTCTTCGTCGGTACGCTCGTCCAGCAGCGGAAACACCAGCCGGTTGTTGGTGATCAGAAAGTTGACATAAGAGCCCGCCATCCGCTCACCGGCGATGCGAGGCACGCCAGGGCCGGGGGCGACACCGGCGGCTTCCTGCTTGGTGATGAACAGGGGGCCGGGCTGGGGCAGCTTCCATATTTTCAACGGGCGACCTTTGGCATCCCGGGCCTGACTCAATACCTTGTAGGCCGCCTGTGAGCGGGCATACTGGGGATCATTCCTGTCATCGGTCCAGTGCAGTATCACTTCGCCGGGGCGGGCGAAACAGGCCATGTTGTCGATATGGCCGTTGGTTTCGTCCAGATAAACCCCTTCTGGCAGCCAGATAAAGTGGCTGACGCCCAGATAGTCTCTGAGCTGCTGCTCTATGTCTTCCTGGGTGTAGTCCGGGTTACGGTTGGGGTTGAGCAGGCACTCGGCGGTGGTCAGCAGGGTGCCTTCGCCGTCCACGTGAATGGAGCCACCTTCCAGCACCAGCGGGGCCTTGTGCACCGGCAACTGCTGGTGTGCCAACATGGCCGCCGCCATCGCCTGGTCCTTCTCCCAGGGATAATACAGGCCTTCTTCGTGGCCGCCCCAGGCATTGAATATCCAGTCGATACCGGCGGCCGCGCCGTTACCGTTGATGACCACTGTGGGTCCGGTGTCCCGGGCCCAGGCGTCGTCGCTGTCGATCTCGACCAGGGTGACGGCGGCCGGCATGATCTGGCGGGCCTGGTCCATTTCTTCTGCCGGCACCGCCATATACACCGGCGTGGCGGCGGCAATCGCTTCGGCCAGCCTGGCAAAGGTGGCCTGCGCCGGTTTGCCCTGCTCGCGCCAGTTATCGGGTCGGTGCGGCCAGATCATCCATACCGCCTGCTGGGGAGCCCATTCGGCGGGCATGTGAAAACCCTTCAGTGCATCCATCAGCGGCCTCCCTGCTGCTTGCCGTCAGACGTCAGCAGTGTCTGGTACATGGCCGGACGGCGATCGCGGAACAGGCCCCAGCTGATACGGGTCTTGGCGATGGCGTCCAGATCGAAGCTGTGCACCAGTACGCCTTCGGTGGTCTTGTCCGCCTGCGCCACCAGCTCACCGAATTCATCGGCGATGAAGGAAGAGCCGTAAAAGGTGGTTTCCAGCCCGTCGATGTATTTGCTTTGCTCGGTACCGATACGGTTGGAGGCGATTACCGGCACCAGGTTGGCGGCGGCATGGCCCTGCTGGGTACGGGTCCAGTGCGGCTGGCTGTTGATGCTGGGGTCCTGGGGCTCGGTGCCGATGGCGGTCGGGAAGAACATCAGCTCGGCGCCCATCAATGCCAGGCTGCGGGCGGTTTCCGGGAACCACTGATCCCAGCAGATGGCCACGCCGATTTTGGCATAGCGGGTCTGCCATACCTTGAAACCGGTGTCGCCGGGGGTGAAGAACTGTTTTTCCTGATAGCCGGGGCCGTTGGGAATATGGGTCTTGCGATACAGATCCAGCACGCTGCCGTCGGCGTCGATCACCACCAGCGAGTTGTAATAGGCATTACCCGCTTTCTCGAAGAAGCTCAATGGCAGCACCACGGCCAGCTCTTTGGCCAGCGCCTGAAAATGGCCGATCAGCGGGCTGTTATCCACTTCATGAGCCAGGGCGAAATGCTCCGGGCTCTGATCGATGCAGAAGTAGGGGGCCTCGAACAATTCCTGAATCAGGATGATCTGAGCACCCTTGCCGGCGGCGTCGCGCACCAGTTTCTCGGCACGGCTGATGTTTTCTTCTTTGTTCCAGCTGCAGGCCATCTGGGTGGCGGCTACGGTAACCATTGCCATAATCAACTCCTTACAGATTGTCGGTGAGACGTCGTCAGACTGTCCACGCTCATTCAGATAGTACTTAACGGGTAGCTCCGTTCTTGAGAGGAAGCCAAAGGGTGCTACGCCTCCGACCGTTGGCGCCATGGTCGAAAAAATGCTCCTGCATTTTCGACATTTCCACCATCCATGGCGGTCAGATGGCGCCGTCGAGCCCCCAGGGATGGGTTTACGGCGAGTCGGAGGCGTTGTTCCTTTGGCTGACTGCTCCGGTGCTGTCACCGCCACAATAGGCTAAGTCTTCAGGCTGCAGTGTGCTCCTTGCGTTATCATCCATCAAATGAATAGTATTAATTTAATTATTTATCTGGTGAATAAAGATGAAGCTGCACCAACTCGATCTCAACCTGCTGCTGGCCTTCGATGCCTTGATGACCCAGCGTAACGTCACCCGGGCGGCCCGGCAGTGTTTTATCAGTCAGCCCGCCATGAGTCACGCGCTCAACCGGCTGCGCCAGTTTTTCGAAGATCCGCTGCTGGTGCGCAGCGCCACCGGCATGCAGCCTACCGGGCGGGCTCAGGCCCTGCATCAGACAGTGCGCCAGGCCTTGGAACTGCTGGAGCAGGAGCTGGGACGGGAAGACAGCTTCGTGCCGGCTACTTCCAACCGGCGCTTCGTGATCAGCACCACCGATTATGTGGAGTGCGTGCTGATCCCGCCCTTGATTCGCCGCCTGCAGGCCGAGGCCCCGGGCATACGTATCGAAATCGAGATCTTGCGTGACCGGCTGCCCGAGCAGGCGCTGGCCAACGGCGAGGTGGATCTGGTGCTGGGCTTCGATGAATACATGGAAGTGCCGGGGTCGCTCTGTACCGAAACCTGGCTGACCGAACCGCTGGCGGGGCTGGTGGCGCGGGAGCATCCGGTGGTTGGCAAGCGGCTCACACTGGCGCAACTGACCGAGCTGCCGCATGTGTTTCATTCACCACTGGGCACCCGGGAGTCAATCGTCGACACCTGGCTGGCGAGCCAGGAGCTGAAACGCAGCATTTCGGTTAACAGCCAGAGCTACATGTCGGCGGCGGCCATCGTCAGCCAGAGCGATCACCTGCTGATTTTGCCGCACAAGGTGGCAACCATGCTGGCGGCGGCACTGCCGTTGAAAACGGTGGTGTTACCCGAAGATTTGCCTGCCTATCATCTCAACTGCGTCTGGCACCCGTTGCACGACCGCCAGCCGGCCTTGCAGTGGTTACGGGGGTTGCTGCGATCCTTGATATGAATTGGATATGAGGAGTGATACCAATCCCACTAAACAAATGATTTATTCCATTTTTGTATAAAAGTCGAACAAAGGGCCCGCTCCCCCGACTCGCCGTGAATCCCTCCCTGGAGGCTCAGCCGCGCCATCCGTGGCGCGGCCGGGAAATGCTCCTGCCGTCCAGGCATTCCCGCCGTCCATGGCGGTCAGATGGTCGGCTGAGCAGATCCCTTTGTCCTCCTTGATGCACCGGCGTCGCCTGTTGGCGTTGTCAGCCGATGACTCAGAGGTTAAAAGAGGCGGCAGGGATTGCCTCAGCCGACCGTCAAATACCATGGATGGTATTTGCTGAGCGGCCCATGGATGGGCTAGAAGCGTGTCGGAGGAGGCAACCCTGTTGCCTCTTTGCACGCCATAAGCTGTGAGATCTGGCAGGCAGAAAAATGCCGGGCAGGGCCCGGCACACAGACTTAAAGCTGATCGCTTACAGCTTACAGCTTGATTTAAAGCACCATGGCCGCAACCCAGCCGAAGCCGACCAGCGGCAGGTTGTAGTGCAAAAAGGTCGGTACTACCGAATCCCAGATATGATCGTGCTGACCGTCGGCATTCAGGCCCGAGGTGGGGCCCAGGGTGGAATCCGAGGCGGGAGATCCCGCATCACCCAGGGCACCGGCGGTGCCGATAATGGCCAGGGTTGCCAGCGGCGAAAAGCCCAGCGCAATGCACAGCGGCACATAGATGGGGGCAATAATCGGAATGGTGGAAAACGACGAGCCGATGCCCATGGTGATAAAGAGTCCCACCACCAGCATGGCCAGGGCCGCCAGCGGCTTGTTGTCGCCGAGCATCAGTTCTACGGCCTGTACCAGGCTGCCGATACCGTCGGTGGCCTTCATCACGGCGGCAAAACCGGCGGCGGCAATCATGATAAAGCCGATCAGCGACATCATCTTCACCCCCTGGGTAAAGGCGTCCTGGCTTTCCTTATACTTGATAACGCCGCCCAGGGTGAAAATCACGAAACCGACCATGGCGCCGAGAATGATGGAGTCGCTGTACAGCTGCAGGCTCAGGGCACTCACAATGGCCACCACGGCGATGGCGATGTGGGCAATGTTGACCTGAATATGCTCGGGCTCGACCGCCAGTATCTTGCTTTCATCGTACAGACGCGGCTTGCGATAGCTGATAAACAAGGCCACCAGCAGTCCCAGAAACATGCCGCCGACCGGAATGGCCATGGCGGTGGGCAGCATCGACTTGCTCACGGCCACGCCGTTCTCGATCAGGTTGGCCAGCAATATGTTGTTCAGGAAGATGCCACCAAAACCGACCGGCAGCATCATGTAGGTCGCGGTCAGGCCGAAGGTCAGCACACAGGCTACGGCGCGACGGTCCAGCTTGAGTTTGGCCATCACATGCAGCAGCGGCGGCACCAGAATGGGAATAAAGGCGATATGAATGGGAATCAGGTTCTGGGATGAAATGGCCACCAGCAGCAGGGCGCATAACAGCATCGCCTTGATCCACAGCACGCGGCCGGCGGTGGCGTTCTGGCCCAGGGCCTTGATGACCTTGACCGCCAACAGGTCGGTAATGCCGGAGCGGGCGATGGCCACGGCAAAGGCACCCAGCATGGCATAGCTCAGGGCGATGGTGGCACCACCACCTAGACCATCGGCAAAGATTTTGGCGGCGTCGGTCAGCGACAGGCCACCAACCATGCCACCCACCAGGGCGCTGAGCGCGAGAGAGATCACCACGTTGATGCGTAGCAGGCTAAGGGCCAGCATCAGGCAGACGGCGACAACAACAGGATTCATTACTTATCCTTATGGTATTTTAGGCAGAAGAGAATTAAGGAGGGCTAGTTTGCAAACTCAGCCCGTAATGTCGAGCTTTTTTGTCCATAATCTGCATTCACCGCCGGTGTAACTTTGCGCAACCGGTAATATATCCGGTGTGCTGCCCCTTGGGTTTGCCGAACGGCGCCCATATACTGTGTAGTCGAACGACGTGGTTTCCTGGAAACCCATTAGTGTAATCACCAAGGAGAAAGACATGAGCGTACTGGTAGGCCGTCAGGCCCCCGACTTTACCGCTGCTGCTGTACTGGGTAATGGCGAAATCGTTGATAACTTCAACCTCAAGGAATTCACCAAGGGCAAAGCGGCCGTGGTATTTTTCTACCCGCTGGACTTCACCTTCGTGTGCCCGTCAGAGCTGATCGCCTTCGATCACCGCTTTGAAGAGTTCCAGAAGCGCGGCGTGGAAGTGATTGGCGTGTCCATCGATTCCCAGTTCAGCCACAACGCATGGCGTAATACCGCCGTGGAAAACGGCGGTATCGGCCAGGTTAAATACCCGCTGGTTGCCGACGTCAAGCACGAAATCTGCAAGGCCTACGACGTTGAGCATCCGGAAGCCGGTGTGGCCTTCCGCGGTTCTTTCCTGATCGACGCCAACGGCCTGGTCCGTCACCAGGTGGTTAACGATCTGCCGCTGGGTCGTAACATCGACGAAATGCTGCGCATGGTTGATGCCCTGCAGTTCCACGAAGAGCACGGCGAAGTGTGCCCGGCTCAGTGGGAAAAAGGCAAAAAGGGTATGGAAGCGTCTACCGAAGGCGTAGCCAAGTACCTGACCGAGAACGCCAGCGGCCTGTAAGCCTTTCGCGATTCGAATGAAATAAAAATGCCGGCAATTGCCGGCATTTTTTATGGCTGATGATCGAGTCAGGCGGTGGCAGGCTCGCGCAACAGCGTCAGCAGGCTCTGGGCATGTTCGCTGGCTTCCCGCCCCAAATCGGTCAGGTAGCCGCCGTCCGGCAGGGTGCACAGCCCTTTGTCATGCAGTCGCCTGGCGGCGGCAATCAGTGCCGGCTCGGCGTCGTGATGTACCTTGATGCCTTGCTGAGTGGTATCGAGATTGAAATGCAGCAGTAAATTCAGTTCGTTGAGCAGGTCAGGGTGATAGCGCATATGAATTCCTCGATGAAAAAAGACCTTTAAACGTTAGCCTGTTGCGGCGCTTTTGGTTGCGCGCTGGCTCACAGTTAACGATTTACCCTGACATTTTGTTGCTTGCATCGAGGCGTCGGGTTGCCGATGATGTGCCTTTTTGCCATTTATCGAGAAGGAATTTTGATTTTATGACCGCCATTCGTATCAGCAACGCCGACTTTTTCATCAGCGAGCATCATCGTCTGTCCATCAAGGCGCTTGAGCTGGACGCCGGGCAATGCTGGAGCTTTGTCGGCGCCAATGGCAGCGGCAAAACGGCGCTGGCTCGCGCCCTGGCCGGCGAACTGAAACAGCTGGGCGGCGAGGCCGATAATGGTTTCAAGCGTATCGAGTGGGTGTCGTTCGAGCAGTTGCAGCAACTGGCCGACCGGGAACGGGAAGAAGACGAAAGCGATTTGCTCGACTACGAGGATCAGGGCCACAGCGCTCGGCAGATCATGCTGGAAACCGGCGGTGATGCAAGCCAAATGGCACAGCTTGCCGACCGCTTCGGCATTACCGCCTTGCTCGACCGGGGCTTTCGGTTTCTGTCTACCGGTGAAACCCGCAAGGTACTGTTGTGTCGGGCCCTGTTGCAACAGCCGGAATTACTGGTGCTGGACGAGCCCTTCGATGGCCTGGACGTGGATGCCCATGCGGGCCTGATGAGCCTGTTGCAGGAACTGACGGCGGCGGGGCAGACCCTGGTGCTGATCCTCAACCGCTTCGAGGAAATTCCCGACTTTTCCGACCGGCTTGGTATTCTGGCCGAATGTGAACTGAGCCTGGCCGGCCCGCGCGATGAGGTAGCGGCCTCGGCCGAGTTGTTGCAACTGACGCATCTGGCGGCCATGGAAAACGCCACTGAGGCGTTGCCGCCGGCCGATCCGGATGCACAACGTCGAGAGCTTACCGCCGATACTCCGCGCATCATCATGCGCGATATTAACGTCAGCTATGGTGACAAGCGTATTCTTACCGATCTGAACTGGCAGGTGGATCCGGGCCAGCACTGGCAGATCATAGGCCCCAACGGTGCCGGCAAGTCGACGCTGCTGAGTCTGGTCACCGGCGATCATCCTCAGGGGTACAGCAACGATCTGACCCTGTTCGGCCATCGCCGGGGCAGCGGCGAGAGCATCTGGGACATCAAGCAGCATATCGGCTACGTCAGCACCACCATGCAGCAGGACTACCGGGTAACGGCCACTCCCAAGGCGGTGATCCTGTCCGGCTTTTTCGACTCCATCGGCGTCTATCAACAGCCGGGAGATGCCCAGCTGGCGCTGGTCGACCAATGGCTGAACCTGCTCGGCATGCAGGAGATGGCCAACGAGCCGTTCCGTCACCTGTCTTACGGTCAGCAACGACTGCTGCTGATTGCCCGGGCCATGGTCAAGCATCCGCCCATTCTGATCCTGGATGAACCCTTGCAGGGGCTGGACAGCTTTAATCGTCACTGGGTTAAACGCTGGATCGATCTGCTGGTGGCCGAAGGCGGCACCCAGCTGCTGTTTGTATCGCACCATCAAGCAGATGCGCCGAGTTGCATCAGCCACCGATTGACCTTCGTGGCCGACGGCGAGGAGTATCGGTATATCACTACAGCCGTAAGCCATAAGCCTGTCTCTTAGTCACAAGTTTTTGTTGATCTTAATGAGGCCATCAGGCAAAGCGCACTGCTCAGCCGACACGCCGTAAACCCCTCCCTGGGGGCTCAAACCGCGCCATCCTTGGCGCGGATGGTCGGTTGAGCAGACACCCTTTGCCCTCCCGTCGGCAGCGGTGTGCTCTGTCAGTGGTGCTCACCGACGACTCTGAGCCCGAAAAGAGGCGGCTGGGATAGCCTCAGCCGGCCATCACATGACAGGACGTCATGTGCTGAGCGTCGCAGGGATGCAGTTTAGCGTGTCGGAAGAGGCTACCCAGTTGCCTCTGAGCATATCTTATGGACTGACAGACTTGTGACTAAGAGACAGGCCATAAGCCATAAGCTGTCAGTTAAAAGATAAAAACAGATAAGTGCCAAGCCCAACAGAAAGCAAAGCCGTCTGGCATCGCCGCTGCTACAAAGGGGGGGTCTGTAGCTGATCGCTTACAGCTGACGGCTTCCAGCTTTCTTTCAGGCTTGACCCAAACGCGAGGGCAGGGGAGGATAACGCTACCCTCGTTTGTCGGGACATAAACCGATGCTGAACATGAACTTTTCCCAACCCCTTTCTCTTAACTACGACGTCAGCCGCTGGCAGCCATCGCCGGCCGCCGGGGTATGGCGTTACCCGCTGGAGCGACAGCAGGCCGAAAGCGGTCATGTTACCAGCCTGGTGCGCTTTGAGCCCGGCGCCAGCTTTCCCGAGCATCTGCACCCCATGGGGGAAGAATTCTGGGTACTGGAAGGCACCTTTTCCGATGAAAACGGCGATTATCCCGCCGGCAGCTATGTCCGCCATCCGCCCGGCAGCCGCCACGGCTCCTTCACCCGCGAGGGTTGCGTGATTTTCGTCAAGCTGAATCAGTTTGATGAAGATGATGATACGTGGCTGAAGGTGTTGCCGGAGCAGGGGTTATGGATCACCGGTGGTCAGGGCTATCGCCGGCTGCCGCTGCATCACCATGGTGGTGTACATACCAGCGTGCTGCATTTTCCCGATGGGGGGGCCTTTCCGTCTTGTTGTTATCGACACGGGCTGGAAATTCTTGTCCTGGAAGGAGAGCTGCAGGAAGAAGACATACCTGCCAAACAAGAGCTGGAAGAACAAAAGCAGGTGGGGGAGGCGAGCCGGGGGGCGACGAACTACCCGGGATTAAGCTGGTTGCGCTTTCCTCCCGGTAGCCAGCCCCAGCTGCATGCCGGCCCCGGCACTCGCCTGTGGGTCAGAACTGGGCACCTTGGGGAAAACAGCAACGAGCAATACCAATCTGACTAAACAAATGACCTATTTGGTCGTAGTGTAAACATCGGACAAAGGGCCCGCTCAGCCGACTCGCCGTAAATACCTCCCTGTAGGCTCAGCCGCGCCATCCATGGCGCGGATGGTCGGCTGAGCAGATCCCTTGATTGGTATAAGCTATCCCGACCCGGGTTCGATATGACGGCCTGGGTCGGGAACAGACATGACGGTGGAGAAGGCGGCGGTTATGCGAGAGGAACCGACTCGCTCTGGCCATCGTTTTCGTTATTGTTTTCGCTTTCACTCACGCTGTCGTTATTGCTATCGCTTTCTTGCTCGCTGTCACTGTCGGTGACGATGGGAGCGAGGGGCCAGCCGCCCAGCTCTTTCCAGCGGTTGACGATGCGGCAGAACAGATCGGTGGTTTTCTGGGTGTCATAGAGGGCGCTGTGCGCTTCTTTATTGTCGAAGTCCATACCGGCGGCCTTACAGGCTTTGGCGAGCACCGTTTGTCCTAATGCCAGACCCGCCAGGGTGGCGGTGTCGAAGGTGGCGAAGGGGTGAAAGGGATTACGCTTGATGCCCGCCCGCTCTGCCGCCGCCATCACGAAGCCGTGATCGAAAGAGGCGTTGTGGGCCACGACGATGGCGCGCTGGCACTTGTTGGCCTTGAGCCCTTTACGAATGCCCTTGAAGATTTGCTCCAGCGCTTCCTGTTCGGTTACGGCCCCGCGCAGGGCGCTGAAAGGGTCTATGCCGGTAAAGGCCAGGGCGGCGGGTTCCAGATTGGCGCCTTCAAAGGGGGAGACATGAAAATGAAAGGTCTGATCCGGTACCAGCCAGCCGTTCTTGTCCATCTTCAGGGTAATGGCGGCAATTTCCAGCAAGGCGTCGGTACTGGCATTGAAACCGCCGGTTTCCACGTCGATCACCACCGGATAATAGCCCCGAAAGCGCTCGTTAAGCTGAGTTAAAGCTGCTGTTGCCGTCATTATTGTCCTAATTTACCTGAAAAAACCGGGCCGCCATTATGCCAGAGTCGCCCGACGACGTCGCCTGTCTCGGCCGTTCGGCAGCAGGCGGCCGCCATGGTGGCGTAATATTGTGCAAACAGTTCAATGCAGGCAAAAAAAGATTGCACCCCGGGAGCGGCTTGCCTACTATACGCCCCGCTCGCCAAGGTCGTTAACGAACAGGCAGCATTAAGCAAGCTGGTGAAAGTGACACCAGTCATCAAAAAACACAAAAAATGGTGAGGTGTCCGAGTGGCTGAAGGAGCACGCCTGGAAAGTGTGTATACGGCAACGTATCGAGGGTTCGAATCCCTCCCTCACCGCCATATTGAAACGAAAAAACCCGCTGATTATTCAGCGGGTTTTTTCGTTTTGGTGTTCCCGATTCATGTCACATCCGGCTGATCCTGCTGCCAGTGTCGACCTTTAAATGTTTCCATATAGAGCCTATTCACCTAGAGTGGGACTCGGCCTGAAGCAGACCTCCTACAAATAGCGGTATTAGCCCTGGCCTGGTACACCCTGTCTGACGCGAAAGGAATCAATACATTGAAGCGACATCTTGATTTTATCTGGAACCGTTGGTCACTGCTTACCCTGGCGATCGGACTGGTTGTGAGTGTGCTATTGGCCTGGCAACTGCAACAAAGTAATGAGCAGAGGGTCGATAAGGCGGTAACCGACGCGGCAAATAAAGCCAACACCGCAGTGATCAATCGGCTTGAACTCTACCAGTATGGACTGCGCGGTGCTCGTGGCGCCGTGCTGAGCGCCGGAGATGAGCGACTCAGCCGTGAACTTTTTCATCGTTACAGCCTGAGCCGAGACGTCGACCGGGAGTTTCCCGGTGCCCGTGGGTTTGGCTTTATTCGTCGGGTGCCGCAGGCGGGCGTGGAATCGTTTGTCGGGCTGGCGCGTGCCGATGGCTGGCCGGATTTTCGTGTTAAAGCACTGAACCCTCATGATCGTGAACGTTATGTCATTCAGTATGTTGAACCGGTAGCACGTAATATCGAGGCGGTCGGCCTGGATATCGGCTCGGAAAAAAACCGCCGTGATGCGGCGGATGCAGCCATGCGTACGGGAAAGGTGAGGCTGACCGGCCCCATTACCCTGGTGCAGGCCAGCGGCAAACCACTGCAATCTTTTTTGATCCTGATGCCCATCTATCGTGATGGCATGACGCCGGCTACCGAAGCCGAGCGCGTACAACAGGTGTTTGGCTGGAGTTATGCCCCCCTGCTGATGGAAGAGGTACTGTCTTCCCTGCATCTGGACGCCGATACGGTACAACTCGAGCTGTTTGATGTGACCGAGCCCGGCAACCAGGAAATGTTCTACAGTAACGCGTCAGAGACCAGCGCGGCCGCCAGTGACTATACCGAGACGACTCGGTTTGATGTTTACGGGCGGCGTTGGGAGTCCCGGTTCAGCGTTTCTCCTGCCTTCGTCATCGCCCAGCATCGGGGGTCACCGCTGCAATTTCTACTGCTGGGAGCGCTGATCAGCCTGTTGGCGGCGTTGCTCATCGGTACCTCTCACCTTAGTCGTGAGCGTCGTCGACAGGTGCTGGACGAACAGGCCCGTCTGGCGGCGATTGTCGAGAGCTCGGCCGATGGCATTATCGGCAAGACGCTCGATGGCGTTATTACCAGCTGGAACCGGGGCGCCGAGCAGCTGTTCGGCTATCCCGCCCGGTTGGCTATTGGCCAGGAGATGGCCAGCCTGGTGGTGCCGGAAGATCGGCAGCAGGAAGAAGCCGATCTTCTTGCCCGGGTTCGCAACGGCGAGCATATCCCCCATTTCGAGACGGTTCGTCAGCGACAGGACGGCAGTCGCTTCCATGTATCCGTGACCGTGTCGCCCATTCGTAACAGCGCAGGCCAGGTGATCGGTGCCTCCAAAACGGTGCGCGATATCACCAGCCAGAAAGAAACCGAGGCGCGGGTACTCGAGCTCAACAGTAACCTGGAAGCTCAGGTTGCCCGGCGTACGGGTGAGCTGACGGCGGCCCGGGATCAACTGTTGATGGCGGCGGATGTGGCGGAACTGGGTGTCTGGACCTGGAGTCTGGCGGACAATTCGCTGGACTGGAATGACAAGATGTTCGAACTCTATGGCTACCCTGTCAGTTTGCGTGAGCAAGGGGTGGGCTACGAGCACTGGTATGCCCGGCTACATCCGGACGATGCAGAGTACGCCGTTTCAAGCATGCAAGCGGCCGTAGAGGGCATCGGCAGCTACGACCCCGTGTTTCGGTTGAAGTTGCCCGGTGGTGATGTTCGTTATATGCAGGCGGGCGCCCAGATCGAACGTGATGCCGAGGGCCGGGTCATTCGGGTCACGGGCATCAACCTCGACATCACCGCTCAGCGTGAACTCGAAACCGGATTGCGTCAGGCCAAGGCCCGGGCCGACGAAGCCAGTGCGGCCAAGTCGATCTTCCTCTCCAACATGAGTCATGAAATCCGTACTCCCCTTAATGCGGTGCTGGGCCTGCTGCAACTGGTGCAGCAGACGGCGCTGGATCCGCGGCAAAACGATTACATCGGCAAGGCGTACAAGGCCGCCCGCTCCCTGCTGGGACTGCTCAACGATATTCTCGACTATTCCAAAATCGAAGCCGGCAAGCTGCAGTTGGAGCCGCATCTGTTCGAGCTGGAAGAGCTGATGCAGGAAATGGCGGTGGTGCTGTCCGGTAATCTGGGCACCAAACCGGTTGAGTTGATGTTTGATTTCGCGCCCTCGCTGCCCGGCAGCCTGATTGGCGATCGCTTGCGACTGCAGCAGGTGCTGATCAATCTGGCGGGAAATGCCATCAAGTTCACCGAACAGGGGGAGGTGGTGGTTCGTCTCAGTGAGCTGGGGCGGGGCGCGGAATGGGTGCAACTGCGGGTGGAAGTTACAGACACCGGTATCGGCATTGCCGAAGATAAACTCGAATATATTCTAGAGGGATTCAATCAGGCAGAAGCCTCGACCGCCCGTCGTTTTGGCGGTACCGGCCTTGGGCTGGTGATCAGCAAACGCCTGCTGGCACTGATGGGGAGCGAGCTGCATGTGCGCAGTACCCTGGGAGAGGGAAGCTGCTTCTGGTTCGAGGTGACGTTTGGCCTTGAAGAAGCGGTGCCGCCACTGGTGACGGCCGAGGTATCCGAGCAACCGTTACGGGTACTGGTGGTGGATGATCATCAGGTATCGGCCGATATTCTGGCCCGGGTGGTTCGCCAGCAGGGGTGGCAGGTGAATACCGCCCACAGCGGACAGGCGGCATTGCTGGAAGTGGAGCAAAACAATCATTATGACCTGGTGCTGATGGACTGGGCCATGCCGGACATGAACGGGATGGAAGTGGCGACGCAGATCCGGACCCTGGTCCAGGATCATCTGCCCACCGTTATCATGATCACGGCCTACGGTCGCGAGCAACTGGCCGAGGCTCAGCAGACGGCGAACCCGCCCTTTACCGACTTTCTTACCAAGCCCGTGACACCGCAACAGCTGATCAGCACCGTTCAGCGGGCACTGGCAGGAGATACCCTGGCGTCGGATCACAAGACGTTTCCTGCTCCTTCACTGCAACGGCTCACGGGGTTGCGTCTGCTGGTGGTGGAAGACAATGCCCTCAACCGTCAGGTCGCCGCCGAATTGCTGCGCGGAGAGGGGGCCAGTGTCGAACTTGCCGAAGGAGGCCTGGAAGGGGTCGGCAAAGTGGTCGAGGCGCCGACGTCGTTCGACATGGTGCTGATGGACATGCAGATGCCCGATATCGACGGCCTGGAAGCGACCCGGCGTATTCGGGCTCATGGTTCCTGCCAGGAGTTGCCGATACTGGCGATGACGGCCAACGTGACCCTGGCCGATCAGCGAGCCTGCCTGGCGGCGGGCATGAATGCGCACATCGGCAAACCGGTGGACATAGAGCAACTGGTGGCCGTGCTGCTGTCGTTTGGTGCCGACAAGGGTAACCGGGTCGTGGAGCCGTCTGTTGCGCACCAGGCCGATCCTTGCAGCAATATCGATGCCATTATTCGCCGCTTTGGCGGGGACGTGCGTCTGTATCAACGGCTGCTGACGGGGTTCGAGCAGGATGCCGTTGCCTTGTTTGATGAGCTGGAGCGCCATGTGCGAGAGCGGGATCGGGTGGCGACGGCGGCAACGCTGCACACCTTCAGAGGCGCGGCGGCCACCATGGGGGCGGCGACGTTTGCATCACGGCTGTTGGAGTTTGAGCAGCAGTTCGGCGATCCGAACACAGAACAGGTATTTTCCGCGCTGAATACCGCGACCCTGTCTGCACTGAAAGCACAGCTGGCGCAGGAGCGGGCGGCCTTGCTTGCGGCCGTTACCGTGCCGGCGCCAGCCGAGTCGACAGCAAATCTCTCACCTGACGCCCTCGAGGTGACAGGTGATCGCACCAAGGAGCAATTCGAGCAACTGCTGGCACTGCTGGATGCGGGGAATATGGCTGCCATCGACTGCGTTGAACAGCTGTCTGCAGACATGCCCGATACGCATCGGGAAACACTGGCCGCCGAGGTACAGAATCTTAACTTTACCGTCGCGAGCAACATGGTTCGCGAGTTACTGGAGGCCCTATGAATCTTGAGCAATTACTGGAAGCGTTCCCGCACCCGGTGGGCCCGTTACGCATTCTGGTCGTGGACGATCAGCCGGTGAACATACGGGTGCTGTACGAGGTGTTTCGGGGCGAGTTTGAGGTACTGATGGCGACGAGCGGAGAGCAGGCACTGACGGTGTGCCAGGAGCAACGCCCGGACATCATACTGCTGGACGTGGTCATGCCGGGGATCAGCGGCCATGAAGTGTGTCGTCGGCTGAAAGCAAACCCGGACACGCGGGATATTCCGATTATTTTTGTCACCTCCCAGCGAGAGGAAGCGGAAGAAGCCCGGGGATTTGAAATGGGGGCGGTCGACTTTATTACCAAACCCGTCAACCCGGTGATCGTCTCGGCCCGGGTACGCACGCATCTGGCATTGAAGCTGCAAAGTGACCTGTTGCGTTCCATCGCCATGATCGACGGCCTGACCAAGGTGGCCAACCGGCGCAAATTTGATGAAGCGCTGGCCATCAGCTGGCGTGCCTGCCTGCGCGAGGGACGGCCGTTGTCGCTGGTACTGCTGGATCTGGACTGTTTCAAGCAATACAACGACCGGTATGGACATCAGCAAGGAGACAATTGTCTGATTGCGGTGGCCGGCGCACTCGGTCACGGCCTGCGCCGGCCCCATGATTTGCTGGCCCGTTATGGCGGCGAGGAGTTTGTTTGTATTCTGCCCGGCACCGACGTTCAGGGAGCCATGCAACGGGCGGAGGTGATGCGAAAGGCGGTAAGGGCGCTGGAGCTCGAACATCAGCACTCGACCGCCGGTCTACTCGTTTCCATCAGCCTGGGCATTGCCACTCTCATACCCGACAACGACTTCAGCCCGGAGAGCTTGCTGGCGGCGGCCGATAAGCAATTGTATCGGGCCAAACAGGAAGGGCGGGATCGGGTCTGTGCCATCGAATTGGCATAGCGGAGCGCGCCGGTGATTTGTGAAATACATCAATAACCTGGCTATATCACGGCGGATTCTTTCGGCTATGCTACTAAATACCAGACTCCCCGTTGCCAAGGACGCCCATGACCGACACTTCCGACAAGCTGCCATTGGAAATGCTGTATCACCGGGCCGAACAGCAGCCCGAAGACGTCTATCTGCGCCAGCCTAAAGACGGCCACTGGCATGAATACAGCTGGTCGCAGGTGCTGGAGCAG
Organism: Oceanisphaera sediminis; assembly: GCF_039539745.1. Taxonomy (NCBI): domain Bacteria; kingdom Pseudomonadati; phylum Pseudomonadota; class Gammaproteobacteria; order Aeromonadales; family Aeromonadaceae; genus Oceanisphaera; species Oceanisphaera sediminis. Next base: position 19,666 of record NZ_BAABDS010000014.1, on the reverse strand, counting down.
GCTTCCCGGCTGGTGGCGGGCCTGCAAACGCTTGGGCTGGAACCCGGCGACAAGGTGGCATTGCTGTCCAAAAACTGTGCCGAATGGTTTATCTGCGACTTTGCCCTGCAGATGGGGGGCTTTGTCAGCGTACCCATCTATCCTACTGCCGGCGCCGATACCGTGCGTTATGTGCTGGAGCACAGCGAAAGCCGGGCCATTATCACCGGCAAGCTGGACGATCCACAGGTACAGGCGCCGGGCATTCCCGACAGTATGATTCGTATTGCCATGCCGTATCCGTCCACCCTGCACACTCAGCATGACTGGGGCAGTATGCTGGCACACGAGCCGGTAGCGCAGCCGCCGGCTCCCGCGTCGGATCGGCTGATGACCCTGGTATACACCTCGGGCAGCACCGGCAATCCCAAGGGGGTGATGATTGAATTTGGCACCTACGCGGCGGCCTGCCGGGGCATAGTGGAAACCGCGGGGCTGAACAGCGAAGATCGTGCCTTTTCCTACCTGCCGCTGTCGCACATTACCGAGCGGGTCTATGTACTGGGGGCCAGTCTTTATGGCGGAGTGCAGGTGGGTTTTGCCCAGAGTCTGGACACCTTCATCGAGGATGTAAAAACCATCTCGCCCACCGTGTTTATCTCTGTGCCCCGGCTGTGGACCAATTTTCGTAGTCGTATCCTGGAAAAACTGCCTCAAAATAAACTGGATCTGCTGCTGAAGATTCCGTTTATCTCGAATCTGGTTAAAAAGAAGATTCGTGCCGGCCTGGGGTTGAATGATGCCCGTATTCTGGGGTGCGGTTCGGCTCCGGTGTCGCCGTCGTTATTGCGCTGGTACGAGCAGCTCGACATGCCCATTACCGAAGCCTGGGGCATGACCGAAAACCTGGCCTATTCGACTCTGAACTATCCCTATCGATCCGACAAGGTCGGTACCGTGGGCAAGCCCGGCGTCCATGTCGACATTCGTATCGCCGACAATGGCGAAATTCTCTGTCGTTGCCCGGGCATGATGCGCGGCTATTACAAGCAGGAGTCGGCCACGCGTGAGACGCTGCAGGACGCCTGGTTGCATACCGGCGATCAGGGGCAGTTAGACGAGGACGGCTACCTGACGATTACCGGCCGGCTAAAAGACGCCTTTAAAACCGCCAAGGGCAAGTATGTACTACCGGTGCCTATTGAAGCCATGCTGACCGACAACGCCCTGATCGAGCAGGCCTGTGTGATTGGCAGCGGTCAGGCTCAGCCGGTGGCCCTGGTGCAGTTGGCCGAAGGCACCGACCTGCAGCATAAAGGCCCCATCGCCGAGCAACTGGACGCGACGCTGGGCCATATCAACCGGCAGCTGGAATCCCACCAGCGGCTGGGCGGTATTCTGATCATGCAGAAGCCCTGGACCATAGAGAACGACATCATGACCCCCACGCTCAAGATAAAGCGTCATCTGCTGGAGCAGCACTATGCCGATCTGGATCAGCGCTGGCCACAGGGGCGTATCGTGCTGTGGGAGCAGGATCTACCCGAGAAAACGTGATTATTGCAAAAACGGAACAATCGCTTTTTTTATTTTGCGTAATAACGGCTAATTTGCTTGTAAAAGCTATGTTACCGTCGTTGGCAGAATACAGATTAATATCTTTTGTTAGTGGAATCGGGCAGAGGGAAGCTGCCCATTTTTTTTGCCTGCCGTTTATTCCTCTTCGTTTTTCCCCGGCCGTTGCCTGACCCAGGTTGACGCCAATCGTTCGCGCATATGCTGATCGATAAACTCGATAAAGGTATTGAGCCGTACCGGCGCCAGTTCCCGATTGTGATATACCATGTGAAAAGGGCGCTTGCCGCCGAGCCAGCCGGGCAGTACCGGGTGTAAAAGACCGGCCGCCACATGGTGCGCCACATAATGCTTGGGTACGTTGACGATACCCAGCCCCTGAATCGCCACCTTGACCGCCGATTGCATCTGATTGACCGAGAGCCGGGCCACCGGCTTGAGGTGAAAGCGGCGGCCGTCTTCATGGGTCAGTTGCCAGTTACGGTGCGGCCAGCACTGAATGATATGGTGTTGATCCAGTGCCTCCGGCTCCTGTGGCATGCCCTCTTGTGCCAGATACCGGGGGGAGGCGAACAGGCCGTACTGCACCTCACCGAGTCTTCTGGCCCGCAGGCTGGAGTCCGGCAGCTCACCACTGAAGAACACCACATCCAGATCCGTATCCAGCAGACTGGTGTAATCGTTACTTTGCAGCAAATCGATGCGTATTTCCGGATATTCAAGGCAAAATTCGGTAATGCCGTCGATCAGGAAGGTGTTGGAAATGGCGATGGGCGCGGCGACCTTGATAAGCCCGCTCATACGCTGGCGCTGACCCTGAATATCGCCGGTTGTCTGCTCTATCTCGGTCAGCAGCGGGTTGAGTCGTTCATAGTAGCGCCGACCTTCTTCGGTCAGCTGCAGTTTGCGGGTGGTTCGGTTCAGCAGTTTGCAGCTCAGCCCTTGCTCCAGGGCCGAAATGCGCCGGCTGAGGGTGGCGGTGGGCATGGCCAACTGGTTGGCTGCATGCGAGAAGCCACCTTGTTGTACCACCTTGATAAACAGATAAAACGAATCCAGATTCATCATCGGCCTTGTGTATGTTGGTCTTTGGATTGAGGTTGGTATGGAAGGCAGTTCGTCAGATCTCGGGCTGCAGATAACGGCGTAGCAGAACAATAAACTCGGGCGCCTCCCGATCAAGATTGGACTCGTGTATCAGCAGATCGTAACCATAAAGCTCGCGCAAATGGGTCATGCGGTGACCCAGCATGGCGGCCAGCCCCTGATAATGTCGGCCGTTGGCCGAGCGATAGTGACTGTCTTCCACCAGCCAGTCTTGCAGATGATGGCGGCTGATGGCGCCATGACGCAAGGCCATGGCCAGCAGGGGCCTTTGTTCGGTCAGCAGATGCACCACCAGTCGTGGCGTCATCAATGGCAGCAATTCATCGTAATCGCGGATCTTGATACCGATGTAGGGGAGCTCGACCAGATCCATTCCGCTCTGCAGCCGGGGCTGATCTACCCGTATGATATTGCTCCAGTGCAGGCTCCAGCCGCCGATTTTATGATGAAAATGCAGGTTGTCGGCACTGAGCGAAAAGCTGTACACCGGCTCCCGCAGTTTGAGAATGCCGAGCACCGTTATCACCAGGCCGACCATAAACAGAAAAATCACCACCAGCCGACTGCGCTCTTCCAGCCAGTAGCCGGCCAGCAGCAGGGTCAGCATCATGGTCATACCCGCCAGCGTCAGCGCCAGACCGTTGCGGCGTGACATGGGCTCTATGTGTTGTGTTTCCCGCACTCTGCCTCCCATTTAGTGCGCGATTCCTTTAAGGTGATAATACACATAGACCGACCGCAAGAGGTAACAATGTCAGCCGCCATCGAGGTGATGCGTCATCACCGCTCCATCCGCAAATTTACCGAACAAGCCCTGAATGACGAGCAGCGCGAGGCGATCATGGCCTCGGCTCAGGCGGCATCCAGCTCCAGCTTTTTGCAGGCATCCACGGTGATTAGAGTGACGGATCCCGAGCTGAGAGCTCGGGTGATGGCCCTGTGTGGCAACCAGGCCTATATCGGCAGTGCCGCCGAATTCTGGGTATTTTGTGCCGACTTTCATCGTCATCTGCAGTGGGTACCCGAGGCCAAAACCGGCTTTGCCGAGCAACTGCTGATTGGCGCCATCGATACCGCCTTAATGGGACAGAATGCCCTGACGGCGGCGGAGTCACTGGGGCTGGGCGGCGTTTTTATCGGCGCTGTGCGTAATCAGCCGCATGAGCTTTGCGATTTGCTGGCACTGCCCAAAGGGGTGATTCCGTTGTTTGGGCTTTGCCTGGGTTATCCGGATCAGAACCCCGAGCCCAAGCCCCGTTTGCCGACCAGCCTGATATTTTGTGACAACCGTTATCCGGCACAGTTCGACGAGGAGAGAATGCAGCGCTACGATGAACAGGTGCAACAGTATTATCGCACCCGTACCGGGGGCAACAAGAACATGAGCTGGACCGGACAGATAGGGGAAACTCTGGCCAAAGAGGCGCGTCCTTTCATGCTGGAATTTCTGCACCGTCAGGGCTTTTGTTTGCGTTGATATCATTGTGAAGGGTGAGGCGACGATTCACTCCTCACCCCTCACGTCAAAGTCACGCCTTGTCCGACAGCTTGATCACCAGCAAATCACAGCCGTTGATATCGAGAAAGCCGGTCGAGTGAGCAAACAGGTGGCCGAGAAAAGGCCGTTCCAGCTGGCGGCCGCAAATCAGTAAATCCGCCTGTTTTTCCTCTACCGCCTGCTGCACCGCCTGGCGAACATCGCCGTGAGGCAAAGATACACTGCTGGCATTGCGTTGCTCTTCTTTGAGCATCTGCATGATTTCATGGCCACTTTCCAGGCGCAGCTTGTTCTTGAGCTGGCGTAAATCGAGACTCAGGCTCCCCATGTACACGCCGCTCAAATCGGGCTCGACATGAATGATATGCAGCCCGGCCTGATGGCACTCGGCCAGCTCTACGGCCCGCTTCAACAGCGGTTTTTCCCTGTGGTTCAGCTCCAGAGCAACCAGAATATTACGATAAGGCATAGTCCCCTCCTTGGAGCCGATGGCGTCAATACCATCGTCTTGCAACCAGGATCTGGCGTTGTTAGTCACTATTAGCCTTGCCATCATCAAATGCAAGAACAGCTTCTCGACCCGTAACCGGGTCTTGGCTGATCGGCGATGCCGGGCCGGGGCGGCATCGAGGTGCTATGTGAAGTAAATACCAGCCGATGCGCAATAAGTGTGTCAGTGCAGCACGCTCCCCAGACTGACAAGTCGGCGGGGGCTGTGATAATATTTGACCATCAGGAGGTCGGTTTATGATCCTTATTCTTACACTGGCAGCCCCCTTGTTTGGTGGGCTGTTTTACGTTGCTGCATTGCAAAGTGCCTTGCCGCCACGCCGCTGGGCCTTGCTGGGCTGCCTGTTCGGGCCGGCGGTTTTTCCCTTGTTTATGGCCAAACGCCGCTGGTCACTGATCTGTGCCAGAGGCATGGGCTATGGCTTGCTGCGGGCCTGAAAAGGGCTTCATCTGAAGTCGAAATGGTTATGTATGATCTTGTCGGGACTTGCCGGGAGCACTTATGAGTATATTGGAAACATTTTTCTGGGACGTCCTGGATCATGCCGCCATGCCACTGATTTTTTTACTGGGCTTTGTCGGAATATCGGCAGGGGCTTGTCTGGTACTGATGTGGCTCGATAAACGGCGGCGTTGAGAGCTCCCTTTGTTGATGGGCCAAACTCTTTTCGGATGACAAGGATCAAGCTGCGCGATGGCCGCAATACCGGTGTTCATCGTGGCAAACTCAGACGCTGATGCACATTCACTCGTCAGTCGGTTGTTTTTTCAACCCCGCGACGGGACTGCTTTTTTTACCTTTGTTTTCATCATATTGTCATCAGGCCGCAGTAGACTCACATCCGTTTTCAACCCGAATAAAGCGCCTTAATCTCGCCTGGATCGTAAAAAACGAACGATTTCCGGTGTAACTGTGTTCTTTATGTTATAGCTAAGGATAAGAACAAAAACAGTGTTCCCGCCACTTCCTTAAAGGGTGAGCTGGATCCTTGAGCACAACAAAATGCAGGGGTATGATGCCCGCCGTTGAACAGGCGGGTTAGCCTGAAAGTGAGGTGGAGATGAATATCTTTATCATGCGCCACGGGCAGGCGGCAGCGGAAGCATCAAGCGATGCATTACGGCCGTTAACCGTACAGGGAAGGGACGAAACCTGTTTAATGGCGCAGTGGTTGGCACCACAGGTACCGACGTTTGATCGTGTCCTAGTCAGCCCTTATCTACGCGCCACGCAAACCTGGCAGCAGCTTTCAAATTACATTGTCGGCACCCAGGTAGAAATGTGTGATGAACTCATGCCCAACGCCGATGCGGATATTGCAGCCAGCCTGCTGCTGGCGTACGGCGATCTTCATCCCGATGGCAATCTGCTGGTGGTCAGCCACATGCCGATAGTCGGTTTTCTGGTCGAGAGTCTTTGTCCGGCGACCATGGCCCCGATTTTCGTGACGGCGGGTATTGCCAGGGTATCTTTCGGTAAAGAGCAAGGGGCGGTGTTTGACTGGCTGGAAGGACCGCATAATGTGCGTCCTCATTATCAGCAACATTGCCAGGCACTGGGGTCTTTGGGATAAGACCTTGAATTGAGCGATAACAAGAAAACTGTTACCAGATAAAAAAAGCAGAGGTGAAACATGCGTATATTTAACAAGTATCAGCCTTTGTTGATTGCCAAGTATGTAAAAACCTTTTTCAGTGGACGGTTGTACATTCATGGCCGCGGGGCTTTCAACTACGCCAGGGGAATACTGGTGATGCCGGAGCATGCCGATGAGCGGCACCGCATCACGGTACAGGAAATCAATCAACTGATCGGCAAGATGCAAACGCCGACCGAGGCCGTGTGAGTAGATAGCCATAAGCGGTCAGCCATAAGCCGTAAGTAAAACAACGCCGCTTGCAGAACCGGGTTTATTCGGTCATCAGAGCGGCGTTTTCGATCAATGTTTCTACAAACCACTCAGGCTACTGATAGCTGAAAGCTGACGGCTTACAGCTTTTTTCCCCGCTAAATCTCGATTCTCAACAACACCAGCAGGGCGGCGTTGCCACCCCAGCTTCGGGTCGCCTGATGAAAGGCCAGCACCTGCGGGTGTTGCACCAGCCACATGGGCAGTCGCTGCTTCAGAATATGCTTGCCATGCCCATGCATGATGGACACACAGTTCACATGCTGGCGCCGGGCCGCTATCAACAGCGCCGATAATTCTTCTTTGGCCTGCTCCTGGGTCAAGCCATGCAGATCCAGAAACAGCTCCGGCACATAATCGCCCCGGCGCAGTTTTTTCAGCTCATAGGCCGAGGTATCGGGATCGCGATAGCGGGTCGGTCCTTCCTGATCCAGATAAGGCTCGTACACATCCGAAAAAGGATGCGCCTCGGCCCTGTCTTTACGTACCATTTGCCGCTGTGCTTTCACCTTGACCGGCGCCCGGTGCGGACTTATGGTATCCTGCTTCAATTTGCGGACACCCTGCACCGCTGCCTTAAAGAGCGCTTTTTCATCGTCTTCTGGGTAAGAGGTGGGGGACATGTCTGTATCCGATTATTAAAAAACAGCCATTTTATCGAGGCGGAGGGGTTTTGGACACGCTTTTTAATGATGAAGCACTCATCGAGCTGCACACTGTAGGCGATTGGTTACGTTTTGCCGTCAGCCGTTTTCAGCAGGCCGGCCTGTTTTATGGCCACGGTACCGACAACGCCTGGGACGAAGCGGTGCAGCTGATACTGCCCTTGCTCCATCTGCCCCAGGACTGCCCACCGCAGGTACGGGATGCCCGTTTGCTGACCAGCGAGCGGCAAGTGCTGCTGGACGCCCTCAAGATGCGGGTCGAGCAGCGCATTCCCACCCCTTACATTACTCACACCGCCTGGTTTGCCGGTTACGAGTTTCATGTGGACGAGCGGGTGCTGATCCCGCGCTCGCCCATCGCCGAGCTGATTGACGGGCGCTTTGCCCCCTGGTTGAGCCTGGAGCCGCGCCGCATCATGGACCTGTGCACCGGCTCCGGCTGTATCGCCATTGCCCTGGCGCATGCCTTTCCGGATGCCGAAGTGGATGCACTGGATATTTGCCGTGATGCGCTCGACGTGGCCGAAATCAACATCCAGAACCACGGTCTGGAGCAGCAGGTGATTCCGATTGAATCGGATCTGTTCTCGGCGCTGCCGCCGGGCGACCAATACGATCTGATCGTGGCCAATCCGCCCTACGTAGACGCCGAAGACATGAGCGATCTGCCGGAAGAATTCCAGCACGAGCCCGAGTTGGCGCTGGCCTCCGGCTGCGATGGCCTCGACTTTACCCGTCGTTTGCTGGCCCAGGCCTGCGACTTTTTGAGCGAAGACGGCATCCTGGTGGTGGAAGTGGGCAACAGCCAGATCCACATGGAAGAGGCCTACCCCCAGCTGCCGCTGTTGTGGGTTGAATTCGAGCACGGCGGCCACGGCGTCTTCGTGATCAGTCGGCGCGACCTTGAACCCTTTCGGGACCAGTTTTAAATATCAATAAAGGAAATCACAGATGGCAGGGAACAGTATCGGCACCCTTTTTCGCGTTTCAACTTTCGGTGAGAGCCACGGCCTGGCACTGGGCGCCGTGGTTGATGGTGTACCGCCGGGCATAGAGTTGAACGAAGAAGACCTGCAGCAGGATCTGGATCGGCGCAAGCCGGGGACCTCCCGCTTTACCACCCAACGGCGGGAAGCGGACGAGGTCAGGATCCTGAGTGGCGTGTTCGAAGGCAAGACCACCGGTACCTCCATTGGCCTGCTGATCGAAAATACTGATCAGCGCTCCAAGGACTACTCGGACATCAAGGATCTGTTTCGGCCGGGTCATGCGGATTACACCTATCACCAGAAGTACGGCATTCGCGACTATCGTGGCGGCGGCCGTTCTTCGGCGCGCGAAACCGCGATGCGGGTGGCCGCCGGTGCCATCGCCAAGAAGGTGCTGGCCAAATACGGCGTGTCCATTTTCGCGCACCTGACCCAGCTCGGCCCGATCAAGGCCGAAGCCTTCGACCGGAGCCTGATTGAAACCAACCCCTTCTTCTTTGCCGATGGCGGCAAGCTGGAGGAGCTGGACCAATACATGCGCGACCTGAAAAAAGAAGGCAACTCCATTGGTGCCAAGATTCAGGTGGTGGCCCAGGGCGTGCCGGTAGGGCTGGGCGAGCCGGTGTTCGACCGTCTGGATGCCGACCTTGCCCATGCGTTGATGAGCATCAACGCGGTCAAGGGAGTCGAAATTGGTGACGGCTTTGCGGTTGTGGAGCAAAAAGGCTCCGAGCACCGGGACGAACTGACCCCCGACGGCTTTGGCAGTAACCATGCCGGCGGCATTCTGGGCGGTATTTCCAGCGGGCAGGACATAGTGGCCAGCATAGCGCTCAAGCCGACGTCCAGTATCACGGTACCGGGCAACACCATCGACACCGATGGCGATGCCGCCGAGCTGGTGACCCGTGGTCGTCATGACCCCTGTGTCGGCATTCGGGCCGTGCCCATTGCCGAGGCGATGATGGCCATCGTGCTGCTCGACCATCTGCTACTCAATCGAGGCCAAAACGCCGAGGTACATACCGGAACGCCGAAGCTGAGTTGAACTGTGAGGCGTGAAGTGTGAAATGTAAGGAGTAAGCTGTAGCTCTGCTGACCCCTTGCTTGCCTGCCGGCAGCGGGTAGAATAGCGGCCCTGAACAGAGGGCCGCTTTTTATTATGTCATTTTGCTACCGGGATCTGATTTCCCTGTTTAACCAAAGCTTCGCAGCCACGTACAATACCCGCCTTGAGCTGGGCGATGACGAACCCATCTACCTGCCGGCCAACGCCGAGGTAGACCATCATCGCATTGTTTTTGCGCATGGTTTTTTTGCCAGCGCCCTGCACGAAGTGGCGCACTGGCTGCTGGCGGGCGAGGCCCGGCGCACTCAGGTGGATTACGGCTACTGGTATTGCCCGGACGGTCGTGATGGCGAACAGCAACGGCAGTTTGAAGACGTTGAGATCAAACCCCAGGCCATCGAATGGGCGCTGTCGCTGTGTTGCGGCTTTCACTTCAACGTGAGTTGCGACAACCTTAACGGCAGCGTGGAGCCGGACCGGCACGCCTTCAAGGCGCGAGTGCGGGAGCAGGCGCTGCGTTATCTGGAGCAGGGGTTTCCGCCTCGGGCCCAGACGCTGATGGCGACCTTGCGGCGTCATTACCGGCGGCCGGCACTCACGGCGGCCGATTTTAGCTGAGACAAGAGGGCAGAGATGTTCAAAATTGGTTTGATTATCAACCCGCTGGCCGGGCTGGGTGGCAGCGTGGCGCTGAAAGGCAGCGACGGCATGGCCGAACAGGCCCGGGCACTGGGTGCAGAGCCCCGGGCGCTGGCGCGTACGCAACTGGCGCTGGCCGAGCTGGCCGACCTTAACGACCGGTTGATGATGTTTACCGTGGGTGGCGACATGGGTGAAACCGTTTGCCGCCAGCTGAATCTGCCCTTCGAAACCTGCTATCAGCCCGCCAGCCCCAGCACCGCCGACGACACCCGCAATGCAGTAGCAAGGCTGGTGGAGCAGGGTATTGATCTGCTGCTGTTCGCCGGTGGCGACGGCACGGCGCGGGATGTTTGCGCTGCCGCCCCCGAAAGCCTCTGTGTGCTGGGTATACCGGCCGGGGTGAAAATTCACTCCGGTGTGTATGGCGTCACCCCCGCCGGCACCGGTCGCCTGCTGGCCAAACTGGTGCGCGGCGAGCCGGTCAGCCTGATGGCGGCAGACGTGATGGACATCGATGAAGTCGCCTTTCGCGAAGGCCGGGTACGGGCACGCCGCTACGGCGAAATGCTGATACCGGGTGAGCTCAGCTACGTACAGGCGGTCAAGGTGTCTGGCGTAGAGTCCGACGAGCTGGTGCTGACCGACATTGCCGACGACATTATCGAACGCATGCAAGAGCACGATGACTGCTATTACATCATGGGCTCGGGCAGCACGGTGGCGGCGGTCATGGAACGGCTTGAACTCGACAATACTCTGCTGGGCGTGGATCTGGTTTACCAGCAACGCCTGCTTGCCTCGGATTTGGATGCCAGAGGTCTGTATCAACACATCAGGGATAAAAAATGCAAGCTGGTGATTACCCTCATCGGGGGCCAGGGCCATATATTTGGCCGAGGCAATCAGCAGCTGAGCCCCGAGGTGATCAAGGCCGTGGGGCGCGACAATATCTGGCTACTGGCGACCAAGACCAAGCTTAATTCGCTGCAAGGCCGCCCGTTGCGAGTAGACACCAATGAGCCCGAACTGGACCGAGAACTTGGCGGTTTGATGCGGGTGATCACTGGCTATCATGATGAAGTTCTGGTTCGGGTAGCAAACCCGGAAGACGAGGCGCAATAAATGAATATCTTTGAATTTGAACGGCTGCTGCTGGCAGAAATCGACGGTAACATCGCCACCGCCACCGACGACCAGCTGTTTGCCGGTGGTTACCTGCGCGGGCACATCACCCTGTCGGTGGCCCAGAGCGAAATTGCCGGTCGCAACCATGTGCGTGACGTAAAAGCCCGGGTCAGCACCAGCCTCAACCAGGCCATACTGAGCGGCGAGCTGAACGATGCGGATCAGAAACTGGTACTGGCGCACTGGGCCGAACTGGTCGGCAAGGTAGAACGCGCGACCGCCACCGCCTAATCGGCGCAGCACCTCAGACACCAATATCAAAGGCCGGAGCAATCCGGCCTTTTTGCGTGATTCTGGATTGCTGAAAAATGACACCCCCATCCAGCCTCCCCCTGGCGAAACCCCGCCGCGACCCTGTGGTTCCGCTGCCACGGGGGAGGGGAAGTTCGGCGAAGCGCTCGACACCAGGCGTCGATCTGCTCCCTCCCCTTAATCGTGAATACTCAGAATGACAGCGGGGTGCAACGCAAGGGGAGGGTTGGGGAGGGGTTGCTGTAGGTGTAAAAAAGGAGTCTTTCGGCTCCTTTTTTTCTTACGGTGTCACGTGGGTTACTTACCCGGCAATCACGCCGCGCTGGCGTAGTTCGGCGATAACCTGGTCGGCGGCTTCGTCGGCGCTGAGGCGGGTGGTATCCAGGTGGATTTCTGCCGCTTCCGGTTGCTCGTAGGCCGAGTCGATGCCGGTGAAGTTTTTCAGCTCACCGCGACGGGCTTTCTTGTACAGGCCCTTCACGTCACGCTCTTCGGCCACGTTCAGCGGGGTGTCGACAAACACCTCGATGAACTCGCCGTCGGCCAGTGACTCGCGCGCCATGCGGCGTTCGGCACGGAACGGCGAGATGAAGGCGGTCAGCACAATCAGCCCCGCGTCGACCATCAGCTTCGATACTTCCGCTACCCGGCGAATGTTCTCTACCCGGTCGGCGTTGGTAAAGCCCAGATCCTTGTTCAGACCGTGGCGCACGTTGTCGCCGTCCAGCAGATAGGTGTGGCCACCCAGGGCGTGCAGCTTTTTCTCCACCAGGTTGGCGATGGTCGACTTGCCGGCACCGGACAGGCCGGTAAACCACAGCACGCTCGGCTGCTGGCCCTTGGTCAGTGCGCGGGCTTCCTTGTTGACATCCACGTGCTGCATGTGAATGTTCTGGCTGCGGCGCAGGGCAAAGTGCAGCATGCCGGCGGCCACCGTGGTGTTGCTGAGGCGGTCGATCAAAATAAAGCCGCCGGTGTCCTTGTTGGTCTGGTAGTCATCAAAGGCGATGGCCCGATCCAGACTCAGGTTACAGACGCCGATGCCGTTCAGCTCCAGCTGCTTGGCGGCGGTGTGCTCCAGGGTGTTGACGTTCACCTGATACTTGATGTCGGTAACGCTGGCGGTCACGGTCTGGGTGCCGATTTTCAGCAAATAGGGGCGACCGGGCAGCAGGGCGTCGTCGTGCATCCACACCAGGGTGCTTTCAAACTGATCGGCGGTTTCTGCCGGGGCCTCGGCGATGGAGATCACATCACCGCGGGAGATATCGATTTCATCGGCCAGGGTCAGGGTCACCGACTGGCCGGCCACCGCCTGCTCCAGATCGCCGCTGTAGGTGACGATGCGATCAACCGTGCTTTCCTTGCCCGAGGGCTGCACGCGAATGCGGTCACCGGGCTTGATCACGCCGCTGGTGATGGAGCCGGAGAAGCCACGGAAGTCCAGGTTGGGGCGGTTGACCCACTGCACCGGCAGACGGAACGGCGCGCGCTGCATGCGGGTGTCGTCCACTTCCACCGTTTCCAGAAAGCCCATCAGGGTGGTGCCGTGGTACCAGGTCATTCTGGGGCTGGGCTCAACGATGTTGTCGCCCTTGAACGCCGACATCGGAATGTAGGTGATGTTGCTCAGACCCAGCTGCTCGGCAAACTGACCGTATTCTTCCACGATCTCGTTAAATCGCTGCTCGGAATAGTCGACCAGATCCATCTTGTTGATGGCCACCACAATCTGGCGAATGCCCAGCAGTGACATCAGATAGCTGTGACGACGGGTCTGGGTCAGAATGCCTTTACGGGCATCGACCATCAGAATGGCGGCGTCGGCGGTCGAGGCACCGGTGACCATGTTGCGGGTGTACTGCTCGTGCCCCGGGGTGTCGGCCACGATGAACTTGCGCTTGTCGGTGGAGAAAAAGCGGTAGGCCACGTCGATGGTAATGCCTTGCTCGCGCTCGGCGGCCAGGCCGTCAACCAGCAAGGCAAAGTCGATATCCTCGCCCTGGGTGCCCCACTTCTTGGAGTCGGCCTCCATGGCGGCGAGCTGATCTTCAAACAGCATCTTGGATTCAAACAACAGGCGCCCAATCAGGGTACTCTTGCCGTCGTCCACGCTGCCGCAGGTAATGAACCGCAGCAGACTCTTGTGCTCGTGGGCCTGCAGATATTGCTCGATATCGGAGGAGATGAGGTCGGATACGTGCGCCATTAGAAGTAGCCCTCTTGTTTTTTCTTTTCCATGGAAGCGGCGGAGTCGTGGTCGATCATGCGGCCCTGACGTTCAGACGTTTTGGTGAGCAGCATTTCCTGAATAATCGCGGGCAGGGTGTCGGCTTCCGACTCCACCGCACCGGTCAGCGGATAGCAGCCAAGCGTACGGAAGCGCACGTTCTTCATCATCGGCACTTCACCGTCTTGCAGCGGCATGCGTTCATCATCCACCATGATCAGGGTGCCGTCGCGCTCCACCACCGGGCGCTGGGCCGCGTAATACAGCGGCACGATGGGAATGTTTTCCAGGTGAATGTACTGCCAGATATCCAGCTCGGTCCAGTTGGACAGCGGGAATACCCGAATCGACTCGCCTTTTTTCTTGCGGGCGTTATACAGCTTCCACAATTCCGGGCGCTGATTTTTGGGGTCCCAGCGGTGCTGCTCGGTACGGAACGAGAAAATGCGCTCTTTGGCACGGGACTTCTCTTCATCCCGGCGGGCACCACCAAAGGCGGCATCAAAGCCGTACTGGTCCAGCGCCTGCTTCAGGCCCTCGGTCTTGGTAATGTCGGTATGCACCGCCGAGCCGTGGGTGAAGGGGTTGATGTCTTTTTCTACCGCTTCCGGGTTAACGTGCACCAGCAAGTCCATGCCCAGCTTCTCGACCATCTGATCGCGAAATTCGTACATTTCGCGAAACTTCCAGCGCGTGTCCACATGCAGCAGCGGGAAAGGGGGAAGGGACGGGTAAAAGGCTTTCATGGCCAAATGCAGCATCACGGCGCTGTCTTTACCAATGGAATAGAGCATGACCGGATTGTCGGCCTCTGCCACTACTTCCCGCATGATGTGGATACTTTCGGCTTCCAGCCGTTGCAGATGCGTCAGATTCATATGTGATACCGCTCTCAATTATGGATTATGCTAATAACCAAATGTTATAGATGATCTATATATCCAGTTTATTTGATATATGTTTACAATGATAGCCCTGCTAAAGAGCGAGTGGTTATATATGTCAGCATATTTGGTATTAGCATCAATTGGCGCCTTGCTGGCCCTGCTGATCCAGGGGCGAGTGCCGCCGGCGGTGCTGTTTACCAGCTGGGCGGTAGGCTATGTGTTGTTCGGGGTGGCCGAACAACAGGCGCTGCTTTCCAGTTTTTCCAACCCGGCATTGATCACCCTGCTGGTGCTGATGCTGGTGTCGCTGGCGCTGGAACGTTCGCCGCTGCTCGACCGGGTGTCGGACACCCTGCTTAAGGGCCGCGAGTCGATGGCCAGCCTGCGGCTGATGGGGCTGACCGCCTTTCTTTCCGCCTTCTTGAACAACACCGCCGTGGTGGGCTCCTTGCTGGGCGTCATTTCCCGCCAGCGTTACATTCCGGCCTCGCGCTTGCTGATCCCGTTATCTTACGCCTCCATTCTGGGCGGGGTAACGACCCTGGTGGGTACGTCCACCAACCTGGTGGTGAACTCCTTTGTTATCAACGCCGGCCTGCCGCCGCTGGGCATGTTTCAGTTCACCCTGGTCGGTTTGCCGGTGGCGCTGATCTGTATTCTGGGGCTGATGTTCAGTACTCGCCTGCTGCCGCAAAACCGGGTGCAGGATCAGGAAACCCCCCAGTCCTATTTTCTTGAAGCTCAGGTGATGGCCGACTCGCCACTGATCGGCAAAAGTATTGAAGACAACCAGCTGCGTAACCTGAACGGCCTGTTCCTGCTGGAAATATTGCGCCACGATCGGCTGCTGAGCCCGGTGTCGCCAGACGAAGTGCTGCAGCAGGGCGACGTGCTGGTGTTTACCGGCGAAGTGGAAAAGGTACAGGCGTTGCAGCGTTTTCCCGGCCTGCAGCTGTTTGGCAACGGGGTGGATCGGCTGCTGGCCTCCAACCTGGTGGAAGTGGTCATTGCCAACGAGTCGGAGCTGGCCAACCGTACCCTGCGTGAAGTGGACTTCAGAACCCTGTTCAACGCCGGCGTGGTGGGTATTCGACGTGGCAGACGCCGGCTGACCGGCAAGCTGGGGCAAATACCGCTGCGGGTAGGCGACAGCCTGCTGCTGGCGGTGGGGCCGGACTTTACCGATCAACGCAACATAGACCGCAACTTTCACGTGTTAAGCGGCAGCCTGCAGCGGCCCAAATTGCGCAAAAATCAGAGCCTGCTGGCCTTTTGCGGCTTTGGCGTGGTCATCGCCCTGGCGGCGGCAGGGTTGGTACCGCTGCTGAACGGCCTGCTGGTGCTGCTGGCGGCGCTGCTGGTGACGCGTATTCTTACCCTGAGCGAGCTGCGTCGGCGTTTTCCGTTCGAACTATGGCTGATCATCGGCTCTGCCCTCACCGTGGCCAAGGCGCTGGAAAGCTCGGGCGGGGCGCAGCTGGTGGCCGATGCGGTGCGCAGCGTATGCAGCGGTTATGGGGTGTATGGCGCCTTTATCGGGGTCTTTGTGATTACACTGATCCTCACCGAGGTGGTCACCAACAATGCCGCCGCTCTGGTATTCCCGATCGCCTTGTCTACCGCCAGCGCCTTTGGCGCCGATACCATGCCCTTTATCATGGCGGTGGCCTTTGGTGCCAGTGCCTGTTTTATCATCCCGTTTGGCTACCAGACCCATTTAATGGTGTACTCGCCCGGGCGCTATCGTATGACGGACTACCTGAAGGCCGGGCTGCCGATCAGCCTGTTGTATTCGGCCGGAGTCATCATCCTGGTGCCGCTGATGTTTCCGTTTTAAGGACACAATAAAGGGAAGGAGTGGGGGAATTTTTCCCCCTCACACCTCACGCTTTACCCCTCACGATCTGCCTGGTTGGCCAATAAACCCGCAAACAGTCAGTGGCTTGTTGCATTAAAAACATTTTTTGCTATAGTGGCCGCTCTTCGATGGTGACCCCGTTGGTCCTCTCGCATCAGAATCTTGTTTACCAGGCCAGGCCCGGAAGGGAGCAACCAAAGCAGGAACCTCTGAGTGCCGGGATGTGGCTGGCGGCGGTCACCTCCAATTTCCAGATTTATCCCTCGAAAATTCCCCAATACCGTTTTAACTCATTTTTTAATCTCTGCTCTGCATTGAACATTCCGTTGCGCCTTGCCGACGACCCTCCGCCTGTTTTACCAATTCCCCCTGCACATTGGCGAACTGCCGATAGCTGTGCTAAAAAATATTAATTATCAACCGTTTATCGGATAGCTCCGCTGATGGAAAACCCTTTTCCCCAACGGCTTAAAGCCGCCCGTTGTGCCGCCA
This sequence comes from Oceanisphaera sediminis, assembly GCF_039539745.1. NCBI lineage: Bacteria > Pseudomonadati > Pseudomonadota > Gammaproteobacteria > Aeromonadales > Aeromonadaceae > Oceanisphaera > Oceanisphaera sediminis. The sequence continues at coordinate 2,818 of NZ_BAABDS010000014.1, read as the reverse complement.
AGCTGACTCAAATGCAGCTTGGGCAACGCCTTGGCCTGGACGACAACACCGCCAGCGCCCGCATGAACCAGTACGAAAAAGGCAAACACAGTCCGGATTACCAGACCCTGCGGCGTATTGCCGGAGTACTGGGTGTGCCGGTGGCCTACTTCTATTGTGATGACGATGCCCTGGCCGAACTGATCTGCGTGCTGGCCAAACAGTCGCTCGCTACAAGGGCCGCATTGCTGGCGGCACTCAACACCGACAATACTGTTTGATTGTTATATAAATCCCTTTGTTCTCCTTGATGCTCCGATGTCGCCTGTTTGTGCTGTTTATCCTTCCAATTTGCAATCCACAGTGCCTATAATGCGAAAGCTTCATATGGATTACATCAAGATCTCGGCAGCATAGCCTCATCACAGGGAAGGAGAGAGGCAAGGTCGCCCGCAAGACTCGGGCGGTAGCGTGCCAGAAAGTCACAAAACACCCTTACTGCATACATGTAAAGCGCTGAAAAACCTGTTCACCATCCCACTACGGTGCCGAGGGCTAGAAACCATCGTCGACAGGACTGCGCACACCGAATCCTCCCTTGCGTACAACATGCGTATAAATTTCTGTGGTACGCACATCGGCATGGCCAAGCAGTTTTTGAATAGTACGAATGTCGTACCCGGCCTCCAGTAGCCGGGTAGCAAAGCTGTGACGCAGAACGTGGCTGTTTGCCTGTTTGTAGATACCTGCTTTGCGGATGGCGGCCCCAATGGCACGCTGAACGCTGCGATCCAATAAATGGTGACGACGAAGAACATTGCTGCGTGGGTCTATGGCCAGCTTGCCAGCCGGAAACAGGTATTGCCAGGCCGGCTCTTTGGCAGCGTTCGGATACTTGCGATTCAGTGCAAATGGCATGTAAACCTCGCCATGACCACTGGCCAGATCCTGCTTATGCTGTATCAGGCAGGCTTCAATTTGCAGTGTCAGTGGCTTTAGTAATGAGTCCGGGAGCAGGGTTGTTCGGTCTTTATTGCCTTTACCGCTGCGAACAATAATTTGCTGCATGCCAAAATCGATATCTTTTACTCTCAGCCGCAACGCTTCGTTAATTCGCAGGCCTGAACCGTACATCAAGCGTGCCACCAGTTGAGGCGCGCCTTCCAGATGGCCTATTACGGCTTTGGCTTCATCATGCGTAAAAACGGTAGGCAGGCGCCGAGGTTTTCTTGCCAGTTCAAACGACAGCTCACCCAGCGGTTGCTGAAGAAATTCACGAAAGAGAAAAACGATGGCATTCAGAGCGGTGCGTTGTGTGCTAACGCTGTTGTTGCGCTGTACCGCGAGTTGAGAAAGAAACTGCTCTACCTCTGTTGTAGAGCAGGTAGAAGGATGTCGCATGCCATGAAAGCGGATGAACCGCTTAATCCAGTGGCAATAGGTTTGCTCGGTTTTGTAGGCCAGATTCCGGCTACGAATCAGAGAACGGAGCTGATCCATGAAGCGAGTAGGCTTGTCTGGCAGTCTTGGCGGTACATCCGGAATCATGCGTTAGCCCCTGTACTGTTTTAATATACAGTAGTCTAGAACCTGACTGCGGTCATTGCACCTTGATGAAAGCGGAGCTATACGACAGTTGTCGTAAAACGTCGTGATTTTGGGTCTGCAAAGCTTACAACTCACTGAAAAATATGGAACAGTTGATGTGAGTGAAAAATGGATAAGCGAACAGACTTTTTGCGTATAAAGCAACATTTGACGCTTAGTCCCCGGGGCGTTGTACTTATGGTGCCTCAGGTTATTGATAAAAAAGAAATTTTAATGATGATATGTATGCTTCAGCGGGATAAGAGCGGTTTGCATAGATGTCATTTATCGTTGAATTAGCTGTTAGGTGCACAAAATTCGGAGTTTGTTGGTAAAAACCGCGCTGTTTAAACTTTGGCGCTAAACGTGCCAAAATCCTTGGGCAGGTGCCAACCGGAGGCAACGCAGTAAAATCCGGCAAAATGGAAAACAGGGTTCCACCAAAAAAGTCCGCTGCCAAACGTTAATTGGCAGCCTTCGTTCTTGGTGGCATAAAACAGAAATTGAGCAAAGGGAAGTTGCTGTGCCACATTCTTCAAAAGCCAACTTCGGCTTTATCGCGCAAAAAACACCGGCAGTTCTCGGGCACCTAACCAGTGGGTCGTGTGGGACTGCGTTCCGCTTCGCTCCTCTGGCCCCACACCCTAAGCGTTAAGCCGCAATGGGGCCCTCAACTAGGCTGAGGACCATTTACAATTTTACTTATGGTACTTTGTTGTACTCCATACTGAGATGCTAGCTCTACCTGTGTATATCTACCAGAATGGTAGAAATGGTATATTTCTCTTTTGGCTTGGTCTCCAAGCCTTGTCGATGGAAACTGAACATTTGCTAGCTGTATAAGCTGATTGTATGAAGTGATATGTCTGTTTAAGTTATCCCTACACCTATTGAGCTCAAGCATCAGGCTAGCATATTGTACTGCATCTTCTTCAGTCGTCATGTTATTTTGGAGAAGACGTAATTGAGACTCATAGTTGTCATAGTGGTATTGCAGCTCAGTTATTGCTTGTTTAGAACGAGCTAACTCTTCTCGGCTAACTTGTTGCTGCTGCTGAATAATGATTGGTTCTAGTGCCATTGGTACTGCCTTTGGAATAATTGGAATATCTTTATAGTATGGGAATATTCCAATTATTCCAAATGTTTTTTGTTTGTCATTTGGCGTAGCAATGCGGCTTAACAAATAAGGATAAGTGTCGCGCAGCCGACACTTCATCCGGGTGTTGAACAAGCCCGAAGCTGCCTTTAT